>JANPAY010000511.1:0-7002 GCA_031430155.1 Comamonadaceae bacterium | reverse complement strand
CGCGAAGTCGCCATCATGGCTGACTTGCAAGGCCCCAAAATTCGCGTTGGCAAATTCGTCAAAGATTTCACGATGTTGAAAGACGGCGCGACCTTTGTTTTGGACGCGGAGCGCACGGAGCTAGGCGACGACCTAGCTGTGGGGCTTGATTACAAAGAGCTGCCGCGCGATGTGAAGGCGGGCGATGTGCTTTTGCTGAATGACGGCCTAATTGTGCTGACGGTGGATAAGGTCAAAGGCGAACAAGTGTTCACCAAAGTCACAGTCGGCGGCAAGTTGTCGAACAACAAGGGCATTAACAAGAAAGGCGGCGGCTTGACTGCGCCAGCTCTGACGGCGAAGGACATGGAAGACATCAAAACAGCGATGTCGTTTCAAGCTGACTATGTGGCGGTGAGCTTTCCGCAAAACGCAACCGATATGGAAATGGCACGCCAGCTGTGCAACGTTGCCGGTGCTGAGTACCGTCACAAGCCGCTCTTGATTGCCAAGATTGAGCGCGCTGAAGCGATTCCAAAATTGGAAGAAATCATTGCCGCATCCGACTCCATCATGGTGGCGCGCGGCGATTTGGCGATTGAGGTGGGCAACGCTGCCGTACCAGCGCTGCAAAAGAAAATGATCCGTATGGCGCGCGCTATGGATAAGACCGTGATTACGGCGACGCAAATGATGGAGAGCATGATCTCTGCGCCTGTGCCAACCCGTGCCGAGGTGAGCGACGTGGCGAACGCCGTGCTAGATGGCACAGACGCGGTGATGCTCTCGGCCGAGAGCGCAGCAGGTAAATATCCGCTGGAAACCGTAATTGCCATGAGCGAGATTTGCGCGGCTGCCGAAGCCGCTGAAGATGTGGAGTTGGATGCCGATTTTTCGGGTCAGTCGTTTAACCGTATCGACCAAACCATTGCCATGGGTGCGCTGTTTACCGCGCATCACTTAGGCTGCAAGGCCATTGTGGCGCTGACCGATAGTGGCTCTACGCCGCTGTGGATGAGTCGTCACCGTATTCATATTCCGATTTATGCGCTCACGCCCAACATCACCACCCAGCGCAAGATGGCGCTGTATCGCAACGTGCGCCCACTCTTGATGGACACTAGCTCCGATAAAGAGTCGGCGCTCAAGCAGGCTGAGGCAAGACTCATTGCACGCGGCATCGTTAAAAAAGGCGATGTCTATGCCATCACCTGCGGTGAACCGATGGGCGCGCCGGGCGGTACCAATATGCTGAAGATTTGCGTGGTCGGTGGGTAAAAATTACCGCGTAAAGTGCCCTGACTTCCCACCAATTTTTTCGTCCAAGCGCACGTCCGTGATGGTCATTCCTTTATCCGCAGCCTTGCACATGTCGTAGATCGTGAGCAGGGCGATTTGCACGGCGCAAAGTGCTTCCATCTCTACGCCCGTCACACCAACGGTTTCCACCGTTGCCGTGCAAAGCCACGCGGAGTCTGGTGAATTTGGCTCAGGGGCGAAGTCAACATTGACTCGTGTGAGCGCCAGTGGGTGACAGAGGGGCACTAAATCACTGGTTTTTTTAGCGGCCATGATGCCCGCAATGCGCGCGATACCGAGCACATCGCCTTTTTTGGCGTTGCCTTGTTCAATCAATTTGAACGTCGCGGGCAACATCTGAATGCGTCCCGATGCTCGTGCCACACGGTGAGTCGCGGTCTTGGCAGCCACGTCCACCATGTGCGCTTGCCCTGCGTCGTTGAAGTGAGTCAGTGGCGATGTAAAGTTTGATGTAGTCATGCGGGGATGATAAACCGCCGTGGTTTGATGCTACAAACACGGAATCATGAAAATTTTTCGTATTTTGACGGTTGCTTTGATCTCTAGTGGGCTGTTACTTGCGCCCAGCCTGCCCTTGCAGGCGCAGTCCAGCATTCCCAATTTAGGTGACGATAGCGCAATGTCGCTGGGCGAAGAGCGTCTACTAGGCGATCAAATCGGCCGCGAAATTTATCGCGATCCACAATACCTTTCCGACCCCGTGCTCGATGCTTATGTCAACAGTATTTGGCAGCCGCTTTATCGAGAGGCTAAGCGCAGCGGGGCTTTGCCCACCGAGATGGATCTGCAGTTTGCGTGGCGATCATTCTTGGTACGCGATAAAAGCGTGAATGCGTTTGCACTGCCAGGCGGCTACTTTGGCGTGCACTTAGGGCTGCTTGCCATGTCTGAAACGCCTGATGCTCTGGCTTCTGTTTTGGCGCATGAAATCACGCACGTGACGCAGCGCCACATCTCGCGCGGCATGAGTAAGCAAAACGCGCAAACGCCTTGGCTGGTCGCCAGTATTTTGATTGGTTTGCTCGCGTTACGGACAAATCCGCAGGCAGCGAGTGCCGCATTAACCACGGGACAGGCTGTCGCCGTGCAGGGGCAGCTTAATTTTTCACGAGACTTTGAGCGCGAGGCCGACAGGTTGGGCTTTACCTTGATGGCGCCTGCGGGTTACAACCCCGAAGGCTTTGTTGATATGTTCAACATGCTCGGCAAATCGTCGCGCCTCTCGGATAGCGGTAACTTTCCGTATTTGCGCAGCCATCCGCTGACCACTGAACGTGTGGCCGATATGCGTAGCCGTGTCGGCGAGTTTGATCGCGCCAACCAATTACGCAATCCCGTCCCTAAAGATGGCAATGCGCTTTTGTTGCATCGCCTCATGGCAGCGCGTGCGGGCGTGCTGGCGGACTTAAGCGTAGACGCATTAAAGGCGTATGTGCAACAAGGCGATCTTGTGGAGGCGCAAAATCCAAATCGGACCGCCATGCTCTATGCTGCTGCGCTGGCTAGCTGGCAGGCAAAAGATGCACCGCGGGCACGTGCTTTTTACGACCGACTCAAAGCCAGCACGTCCATCCGCACACCTATTGCGGCACTCGATGTGGTGCGCTGGTTGGGCACCGAACTGCAAGTCGCAAGCGTTGCACCGCCGCTTGATTTAACCAGCAGCTCGCGCATTGAAATGCTGTATGCCGCGCAGCAAATATTGAATACTCCCAGTGCTTCGGCGGCTACGCTCAAAACGCTGACCAGCCGCTTGCAAGATTGGACGATTAGCAACCCCAAAGATATTGATGCGTGGAGCTTTTTGGCGCAAAGCCAACTGATGCAAAACCAGCATGTGCGCTCAAGCATGTCGACGGCAGAAGGTCTGCGTGCTCAGCTAGACGATAGTGCGGCGCTCGCGCAATACTTAACTGCACAAGGCCTTATCCGACAAGGCTTGCCAGCCGATAGTGTGGATGCGGCGATTGTGGATAGCAGGGTGCGCGAGTTGCAGTCGTTGGTACGGGATACCAATCGTCTTAAGACCCGCTGATCGTCCCGCATCCGGCCTTGCTCACAAGCTTCGCTTGAAAATCGCTGCGTCCGAATACGGAACACTCAGCTCCTTATTTCGCCCTGAGCGCTATGCGCGAATTTCCCCGTTACCGAGCACCACATACTTGAGCGAGGTGAGTCCTTCAATTCCTACAGGGCCACGTGCGTGGAATTTATCTGTGCTGATGCCGATCTCGGCTCCTAAGCCATATTCAAAACCATCGGCAAAGCGTGTGCTGGCGTTCACCATCACGCTGGCAGAGTCCACCTCGCGCAGAAACTTTTTTGCACTCAAATCGTTCGCCGTGATGATGCTGTCGGTGTGATGACTGCTGTAATGGTTGATGTGGGCAATCGCCGCATCCACACCATCCACCACTTTGATGCTGATGATGGGGGCGAGGTACTCTTCAAACCAATCGGCCTCGGAAGCCTTGCTGGACTTGGTCTGCAGCAGAGCCGCACTTTCATCATCACAGCGCATTTCCACGCCTTTAGCGACAAACACAGATGCTATCTTTGGTAAAAATTCTGCCGCAACCGAGCGCGCCACAAGCAGTGACTCCATCGCATTGCAGGGGCTGTATTTTTGTGTTTTAGCGTTGTCGCAAACTTTAAGCGCCATGGCCAAATCGGCTGCATCGTCCACATAAATATGGCAGTTGCCGTCCAAATGTTTGATAACGGGTACTTTGGCCTCGGCGCTCACGCGCTCAATCAAACCTCTGCCGCCGCGCGGGATGATGACATCGACAAATGCAGGCATGGTGATGAGTTCGCCTACCGCAGCGCGGTCGGTGGTGGGGACGAGCTGCACAGCAGTCTCAGGCAGGCCACTCTCCGCTAGGGCTTGCTGGACAAGGGCTGCCAGCGCTTTGTTGGAGTCAATCGCTTCCGAACCACCACGCAAAATGCAGGCGTTGCCCGACTTGATGGCAAGGCTCGCCGCTTCAATCGTCACGTTGGGGCGACTCTCATAAATCATGCCGAAGACACCCAGCGGCACGCGCATTTGCCCAACCTTGATGCCTGATGGCTGAGTTTTGAACGCGGTCAATTCACCAATCGGGTCAGCCATTGCCGCCAGTTGCTCGCAGCCAAGGGCGCAGGTCTCTAAGGTTTTTGGATCCAGCTTGAGACGATCCACCATCGGTGCGGACAAGCCGTTTGCCACGGCTCGTTCTAAATCCTTCGTGTTGTCAATTTGAAGCGCACGGGTGTTGTCGCGCAGCAATCTGCCCAAGGCTTTGAGCGCATCATTTTTTTGATTCGAATCGGCGCGAGCCATAGCGGTTGCGGCCTCACGGGCATTTTGCCCAAGGCGCTGCATGAGTGCTTTGACGGATTCTGTTCCAGAGTTCATGTGTCCAATTGTCTCACTACATCGGCTGCCCAAAGAGACAAGCGCTCATCGCCCGATTTGCCGCGCCAAGCCGCATGGCTGTTAACTGCCAACGGACTGAGGTGCATCACGATGGCAACCTTTGCATCCGCAAGCCTTCCCTGTGCTTGTAACTCTACAACAGCGTGCTTGGCTTTTTGCCCGCAAATCAAAATGGTGGTGATGCCTTCGAGTTCACGCTCCAGTCGATTCAAGTTATCAGGCGACAAGATTTCAGTAGCCGTTGCTTCAGAGCGTCCCGTCTTGGCAGGATATTCAATCTGTGACCACGAGTTCGTCAGCACATAAGCGGCACGACTGCTGGACGTAAAGAGCTGTGGCGCAAGCGCATGAAGTTTGGGCAGCGCCGCGTCTAAATTGCGCCCTGTTGCACCTGCGCAGGGGTGACCGAGCAATGCCTCTTTTTGACCTGGACACGAAAATACAAAAGCCGTCGTCGCACCCGCACAGCCCTGAAAATGGGGCGCTCGGCCTAATCCGCTTGCTTCAAACAAAGAGTTCTGCAAGCGCCTCTCCAGGCTCTTTCGCGCGCATGAAGGCTTCGCCTACCAAGAACGAATGCACGCCTGCGCCGCGCATTTTGGTCACATCGTCGCGGGTGAGGATGCCGCTCTCGGTGACCAAGATGCGATCCGCTGGCACGTCTTTCATCAAGCCCAGCGTCGTCTCCAACGTCACTTCAAACGTGCGCAGATTGCGGTTGTTAATGCCGATGAGCGGCGTTTTGAGTTTGAGCGCACGCTCTAACTCCACCGCGTCGTGCACCTCGACTAGCACCGCCATATCCATGCTCATAGCGATGGCTTCAAACTCTTTCATCTGTGTATCGTCTAGGCAAGCGGCAATCAGCAGCACGCAGTCCGCGCCCATGACGCGCGACTCATAAATTTGGTACGCGTCCACCATAAAGTCTTTGCGCAGCACGGGCAGCGGTACTGATGCGCGTGCTTGCTTGAGATAGTCCACCGAGCCTTGAAAAAACTGCTTGTCCGTCAACACCGACAGGCATGCCGCACTCACGCCGTTTAAGCCCTTGCCGTCACCCTCTGCGTAACTTTGTGCAATGTCAGCAGGAATGAAGTCCGCACGCAGCACGCCTTTGGAGGGGCTGGCTTTTTTGATTTCGGCAATCACGGCGGCATGACCTTTGGCGATCTTGGCACGCATCGCGCCCACAAAGTCGCGAGTCAAAACACGGCTCTCAGCGTCTCGCCTGACCTGCGCGAGCGGCTTGGCATTGATTGCCGCAGAGATTTCTTCGTGCTTAACGGCCACGATTTTGTTCAAGATGTCACTCATGGTGCAGGAGTCTCCGTAGCTTGTGATTGAATGATTTGTGGATGCGTTTGGTGGAACTTTTTGTAATCGATATGGATGGCATCATCGTGGGGTTTGGTGTGAACGACATCGACAAATTGATGCCCCCAAACAATTTGCTCATATCGATAGCTTTGCCGCACCTGTATGTCTTGCGCGATGCTCTCGTCAAAGCCCACGATGCGAACCATAAAAATCAAGTCCTTTGCTTTCATGTCATCAGCCGAGAGGTTGTAGAGCGGACTGCTGGGCGTAATAGCATGCATGATCGTCCAGGTTAAAAAGAACATGGGTTGGTCGCTGCGCACGAGTTCCAAATCGTAAATACGTCTGAGACTTTTACCTTCCAGTGTCGTCTCTTGAACGAGCACATGCATCTTGGCCGTGGCATTAGCAATTTGGTTTTGCCTAGCATTGGCGGCGCGCAGCATCAAAGTGGGCTGCCCGTTGAAACCGCTCAAAATGAGGCGGTCTGTAAATAAAATGCGTGACGTGGGTTTTGAAAACCGAGCGAATATGAGTCCAGTTAGTACGGCAACAAACACGAGGCCTATAAATATTTCGATGGTTGCCAGTACATGTCCATAAAGGGTTTGCGGATGCATATCACCATAGCCAACAGTGGCAATGGTCTCCACACTAAAGAAAAAAGCACCCCAAAAATTGGGTGGTGAAAGATTGCTAATGCTGTTTGGTTGAATCAAAAACAAGCAGGCGAAAAAAATATTTAATAACGTAAACGTTAGCGTGGCGGATGCAAAAAATCTAGGCCAGGAAGCCGTGAGGCACAGATGGTAAAAATCCTGCCAGACGTCACTCTCATAGCCATGCGAGGCAATGGTTCGCCCCTCAAGAGTATGGCGGCGAACCTTGGTTGGCTTGGTTTTCATAGCTGCGTAAACGCGACAAACGCATCCAGCTTGCGCTTAGCCGCGCCGCTGGCAATG
>JANPAY010000510.1:0-8562 GCA_031430155.1 Comamonadaceae bacterium | reverse complement strand
AACGATTTTGAAGCGCTCGCGTTGGCCGTGCCGACTTTGCAAGGTCATGAACTACAGGCCGTAGGTCATGCGCTGCCGCAGGATACGCAACTTGCAAAGGCTATCTTGGGCCCTGGTACGGGGCTGGGTATGGCGGGCGTGATGCCTGTGGTTGTTAATGGTCAAATGACGTGGCATGCGCTGCCATGCGAGGGCGGGCATACCAGCGTTGCACCCACCACCGAGCGCGAGGCGGCACTGCTGCAGGCCGTATGGGATATGGGCTGTGAGCATGTTTGCTGGGAAGATTGGTTATCGGGCACAGGCTTGCCGCTGTTGCACCGCGCTGTGTGCGTTGTCGATGGCTTTGCGTATCAACCGCTCTCGCCTGCACAAATGGGCGAGGCCGCCCTGATGCACGCGGACGCGGCAAGCCTTGCGACTCTGAATACGTTTTGCGACATGCTGGGCAGTGCGGCGGGCGACTTGGCTTTGATGATGGGTGCGCGCGGCGGCGTGTACATCAAGGGCGGTGTCTTGGATCGCATGCTGGAGTTGGCGCCTCATTTTTTTGCCCAATCAAAATTCCGCGAACGCTTTGAAGCCAAAGGTGCTTATCAGGCGTATATGCAATCGATTCCGACTTGGTTTATCAAAACACCGCAAATTGCGCTCAGAGGCTGTGCGGCTTTGCTATGACACGCGCTGCACTCTCCCCTCTTGATCAGGCAGTGGCAAGCGTTGACGTGGCGCTGCGTACGCTGTTCGCTAAGCCACGTGCAGCAAGGCCTCTGCCTGTATCTGCCCATCCAGCGATTGACTTAACCGAGGCAGAAAAACGCCACGCGGCGGGGCTGATGCGTGTCAATCATGTGGGTGAAATTTGCGCTCAAGCGCTGTACTCCGCACAGACTTTGACGGCTAAAACCGAGGCGCAGCGTATGCAGTTTGAGCATGCTGCGCGTGAGGAAACCGATCACTTAGCTTGGACGGCTGAGCGGCTCGCGCAGCTCGGTAGCCGCCCCTCGCTGCTTAATCCGCTATGGTACGCAGGGGCATTTGGGCTGGGGCTTGTGGCTGGCAGGTTGGGAGATCGCACCAGTCTTGGCTTTGTGGTAGCAACAGAAGCGCAAGTCGAAGCCCATTTGGCGAGTCATTTGCAAGCGGACAAGGCGGGATTGCCAGTAGGTGATATGGCCTCGCGTGCGATTGTGTCCGTCATGCAGCAGGACGAAGCTGCGCATGGTTTGGCGGCCAAAGAGGCGGGCGCCAAAGAGTTATCCGAAAGAGTGAAAGCCTTGATGGCAAAGGCTGCGCGGGTGATGACTCGAACCGCGTATTGGGTTTAGCGTTAGCGCGTTAGTTCCAGCCCAAAATCACGTAGTCTTGGGCAAGGACGCAGGTTCCCACGTGATTGCGGTAGGCCTGATTGCGCAGCACTTTTTGTTCGGTGCTACCCTCTAGTAATGGCGTGAGCCCTGCCATCACTGCTTTAGCAATGCAAGCATCGACAATGGATTCAGGTAGCGCTTTTCCAAGTTTTGTGACGATAACGGGACGATCCCACGGTTGGGGCGCGATGGAAGCGCAAGCACCTAGAAAAGCGGCGCAGCACAGTAGGAGAGGTAGTTTGGATTGACGCGATATTTTGAACATCATTAATTCCAACCAATAATTTCAAGCCCTTTTTCGCTCACGCAGCGCTGGACGAAATTTCGGTACGTTGGATTCACATGCGCGGGTCGCATTGCGCCGCCTGCTGCGCCAACCGCGCCGCCTACGGCTGCACTGGCAACGCCATGTTTGAGTGACTCTTCGATGCCACGCCCCGTAACCAAGCCACCCACCACGCCAGCCACGCCACCCATGACACCGCCGCGAGCTGCGCCTTGCGCCGCTGCGTTGTCGCGTGCTTCTGGGCTGTAACCAGCCGCTTGCGCTTTAGACATGCAGGCGTCAATTTCGGCATTTGCAGCTGATTCGCCGATTTTGTTAAAAGTTGCGTTGGGATACAGTTGCGGACGGTGTGCCGCAGGCGGTGCGGTGGCACAGCCTACTAGAAACGTGACTAGGGTAATGGTGGATAGTATTTTCACGAATCATTCCTAAAAAGTAATGCTAAATGTAGCATGTTTTATAACTCTTGGCTTAGCTACAATACAGTTTTCCAAAATTTGCGAAGGTGTTTTTAGCATGTCAGCCACCCCTCACGACAAACAGCAGCCAGCCGATGTGATCGAAGCCATTGTCCCTATGATGCCCATCGTGCTACCCATTGTGGGCGGCGCTCTTATTTTTTTACTAGCCTTTATCGCCGTTTTTATGGCGTAAGGCTCAGTTTGATTTCCTAAAAAATCCCGCTCCTCTGGCGTTCATTGCGATCAGCTGGTCTAGCAACCTCCCTCTAGTCCTCTCGAAAGCTCTTTATGTCTACGACTCAACAGGCAGGCAGCGCTATTTCCGTTGCAATTAGCGCTGCTGCAACCGCTCCATCATTCGTTAAACACCCTAAGCTGATCGCTTGGGTGCAGCACATGGCGGATATTCTTCAGCCAGACGCTATCCATTGGTGCGATGGCAGCAAAGAAGAATACGACCGCTTGTGCGATCAACTGGTCACCGCTGGCGTTTTTAAGCGCCTCAATCCTGCCAAGCGCCCAGACTCATTCCTCGCACTATCCGATCCATCCGATGTGGCACGAGTCGAAGACCGCACCTTTATTTGCTGCGCAAAAAAAGAAGACGCAGGCCCCACCAATAATTGGAAAGCACCTGCCGAGATGCGTGCCGAAACGTTGCCGCTGTTCACAGGTGCGATGAGGGGCCGCACCATGTACGTGGTGCCCTTCAGCATGGGGCCACTGGGCTCACCGATTGCCCATATTGGCATCGAAGTGTCGGATAGCGCTTACGTTGCCGTCAACATGCGCCTCATGACCCGTATGGGCCAAGACGTGTACGGCGTGCTGGGAACAGACGGCCACTTCGTGCCTTGCGTGCATACCGTGGGCGCACCGCTAGCCGCTGGCGAGAAGGACAAAACCAGTTGGCCTTGCAACCAAACCAAATACATCATTCAATATCCAGAAACGCAAGAAATCTGGAGTTACGGCTCGGGCTACGGCGGTAACGCGCTCTTGGGCAAAAAATGCTTCGCGCTACGCATCGCCTCCAACATGGGGCGCGAGCAAGGTTGGTTGGCTGAGCACATGCTGATTTTGGGCGTGACGAATCCGCAAGGCAAAAAATACCACGTCGCCGCCGCGTTCCCAAGCGCTTGTGGCAAGACCAACTTCTCCATGCTTGTGCCCCCCGCTGGTTTTGACGGCTGGAAGGTCACGACCGTGGGCGACGACATTGCTTGGATTAAGCCAGGACCGGGCGGCGAACTACGCGCCATCAATCCAGAAGCGGGCTACTTTGGCGTAGCACCTGGTACCAACATGCAAACGAATCCAAACTGCATGTTGTCCTTGAATAAAGATACCATCTTCACCAACGTGGCACTCACCGATGACGGCGATGTGTGGTGGGAAGGCATGGAAAAAGACACAGGTAAATTGCCCGATCACCTGATCGATTGGCAAGGCAAAGATTGGACGCCGCAAATCGCCAAAGAGACAGGGGCAAAAGCCGCGCACCCGAACTCGCGCTTTACCATTCACGCTAGCAACAATCCTGCGATTGACGCCAACGCCAATGACCCTGCAGGTGTACCGATTGATGCCTTCATTTTTGGTGGTCGCCGATCCAACACCGTGCCACTCATTACCGAAGCCCGCACGTGGACCGAGGGCGTGTACATGGCTGCGACCATGGGCTCCGAGACAACGGCTGCCATCGCAGGCGCGCAAGGCGTCGTTCGCCGCGACCCGTTCGCCATGATCGCGTTTTGCGGCTACAACATGAGCGACTACTTCCAGCACTGGCTGGACATGGGCGAGAAGTTGGCCAAAGCTGGCGTGAAGCAGCCCAAAATCTATAACTCCAACTGGTTCCGCAAAGGTGAAGACGGCAAATTTATTTGGCCAGGTTACGGCGAGAACATGCGCGTGCTCAAGTGGATCATCGACCGTATCGAAGGCAAAGCAAGCGGTACTGACACCCCATTTGGCGTGACCCCAAGCTATGCCGATCTCAACTGGGATGGCCTAGATTTTGGTGCAGACAAGTTCGAGCAAGTCACAAGCTTTGATACGGGCTTGTGGACGGATGAACTCAAATTGCATCAAACCCATTTCGATATGCTGAGCTACCACTTGCCTAAAGAGCTGGTGGCAGTGAAGGCGAAGATTGAGGCAAGGTTAGCTGCTTAACTTTCGGCTTAAAACCGCGCATCCAACCAAGCCCTGAGTTCCCCAAACACAGGACTTGAATCCACCTCATTAAAAATCTCGTGATAGAGGTCTTCATAGCAAGTCGATTGCAATATTGACTTGGGCGCAAGGCTTGCAAACAGGCGGCTGGCAGCAGCATCGACTAATTTATCTTGCCCTGCAAACATGAGTAGTGTGGGCACGCTCCATGTGCTTGCTGCTTGAAGCGTCGCCGCGCCGTTATCCATGATCCATTTACCTAAGCGCGGTGAGATTTTGTTGTGAACGAGTGGGTCGGCGAGGTAAGCCGCAACGACAGCTGGGTCGTGCGAAATCTTGCTTGCATCCAATCCATTGACCACCGCCAAGTTGGGTGCAATTTTTGGCAGCACAGCTAGCAGGAGTTTATCCACCGGTTTTAGCTTTGCGCCAAGTGCAGGCGACGACAAAACTAGCGCATCGACGGGGCGAATGCCCCGCGACACAAACCGCGCGGCGACTAAGCCGCCCATGCTGTGTCCCAGCAAAATTAAAGGCAAGTTGGCGTGATCTTGTGCCGCCATTTGCTTGCGCGTATCGTCAATCACTAAGGCGAGATCGTCCAGCAACCGATCAGTCGATGGCAGGCAGCCACGTTTACCGCTGGCTGTGCCATGTCCATATTGATCGTAAGCACGCACCGCGAAGCCCCAATCGTTTAGATGCTGGATGACGTGCTGGTAGCGCCCCATGTGCTCGCCAAGGCCATGTACCAAAACAATTTGGCCGCGAAGGGGTTTGAGTGTGAGAGTGGTGTTCATCTATAAAATCATAGCCTATGACAACTTCTACAAAACCTGCCTACAAAGTCGCTGGCATCATGGGTTGGCCCGTGGGTCAATCGCGCTCACCGCTGATTCATAACTACTGGATTGCCAAATATGGGCTTGAAGGTGACTACATTCGCTTGCCCGTCAAGCCCGACGCGCCCACAGGACTGAAAGACGCTATTGCTGGCATGCGTGCGATGGGCTTTGCAGGCTGCAATTTGACGATGCCGCACAAAACAGCGGCGCTGGCGTTTGTTGATCACTTAGACCCGATGGCCAAGCGCATGGGTGCTGTTAATACTTTGGTGTTTGGCGAAGATGGTTCGATTAGCGGCTTCAACAACGATGGTTTTGGTTACGTGGAGAGCCTGCGCGAAGTGGGTTACACCGACTTTGCCAAAGGTCCGATCATGGTGCTGGGCGCAGGTGGCGCGGCGCGTGCGGTGATGTTGGCACTGGCTGATGCAGGCGCGACCGAGATCAGGTTGGCTAACCGAACTGATGCCAATGCAACGTCTACAGCTAAGAAATTTGCCGATGAATTTGGCGTGCCCGTCCGTGCTGTGCCATGGGCAGATCGATGCCAAGCGATGGACGGTTGTAGTTTATTGATCAACTCGACCAGCCAAGGCATGTATGGTCAACCTGCGCTGGATATCAATTTGGACGCACTGCCCGTATCCGCCTTGGTTTCAGACGTAATTTATGTACCGCTAGAGACACCACTTTTAGCCGCTGCTAAAGCACGTGGACATCAAACCGTCAATGGGCTTGGTATGCTGCTGAACCAAGCTCGCCCTGCATTCAAGGCATGGTTTGGCGTGATGCCAGAAATTACGCCCGAGCTGCGCGCTAAGGCGCTTGCTACGTTCAATTAGCTAGAGCTTGTAGCTGCCCTTAGTCAAGCTAATCGCTACTCCCGTTTTAGCCGACTGCTCGGCTGCTAAGCCAATCAGCACGGCTTTGAGTCCGTCTTGCAAGCTCACTTCGGGCTTGGCATTTTTATCACCATCTTTGAAGGCTTTCGCCATCTCAAAAAACTTTTGATGTTGATAAAACGTCGAACCATTGTGGTCGCCCGCAGCTAGCAAAGCTTTATCAACGGGGATATCCAAGGTTTGTAGCGGGACAGCCGTGATGGTGGGATTGTTTGTCCAACCATCCACGCCCGTTTTATGTCGCTGACTGACCGTGAGTTGTGCGACGGGCGCATCGCCCAGTTCGCTTGGCCAAAAGCGCCCTGGGCCTGGCACTTTGCAATCTAACTTGCCTTTTGCGCCGACCACGCAAAGCTCCTCTTGGTAACGCGCGCCTTCTGCGAACATACACAAATCGAGTAACGCACGGCGACCATTTGGAAAATCCAGCACCACGTAGGCGTTGTCCAAAATGTCGGGCACAAGCTCTTGATTCGCGACGTTGTAGCGCTCATTCAAATGATTGTGATTTTGTCCACCTGAGGTGTACACGCGGATTGGATCAGCTTGCATGACGTGGCGCATCAAATCAAAAAAGTGGCAGCATTTTTCAACTAACGTACCGCCTGTGTTGCGGCTAAACCGATTCCAATCGCCCACCTTGCTGAGGAATGGGTAGCGATGCTCGCGAATGCTAAACATCACGGCTTCGCCTGTGTGCTCTGCGCGGTGCGCCTCCTCAATAAGTTTGGTAATCGGCGGCATGTAGCGGTATTCCATCGCCGTCCAAATGGGTAAATGGTGACTGCTTGAGGCCTTATCTAGTATGGCTTGCAGGGCATTCACGCTTGCCAGATCGACGCACGCAGGCTTCTCTAGCAACACAGGTTTCGGGTTCTTAGTCACGATGGCGGCTAATTGCTCGGCATGGACATGATTGGGACTGGTGATAACCCATGCGTCAATGTCAGTTCGATTCAAGAGCGCATCCAGCGAGCCCTCAAACGTCGCCTCAGGTGCAAAGCTGGCAGCGAGTTTTTGCATCGCTGAGTCAGGCTCATAGATCGCCGCCGCTACCGCGCCTTCAATCATGGCGAGATTACGCAAGTGCTCTTGCCCCATCATTCCGCAGCCAATAAATCCGTAACGAAGTTTTTGTTCAAATTTGCTAGTCATAATGTGTGAATTATGACATCCATCACACTATCCAACGTTGTCAAACGTTATGCGGCAATTAGTAAAGACAAGCCTAGCACGCAAGTCATTCACGGGGTGAGCGCAGAGATTTTGGATGGCGAGTTCGTCGTCATTGTCGGCCCCTCGGGCTGCGGAAAATCGACGCTCTTGCGCATGGTGGCGGGTTTAGAGGAAGTGACGGAAGGCGAGATCAAAATTGGTGACCGAGTCGTCAACGACCTAGAGCCAGCCGAGCGCGACATTGCGATGGTGTTTCAAAACTACGCGCTCTATCCGCACATGACTGTGGAAGGCAATATGGCTTATGGGCTCAAGATTGCAAAAGTGCCCAAAGATGAAATCAAGCGCCGCGTGGATAAAGCGGCCGCCACGTTAGAGCTCTCACACTTACTGTCTCGCAGGCCGGGCCAGCTCTCGGGTGCCAGCGCCAGCGAGTGGCGATGGGGCGCGCTATTGTGCGTGAGCCGCAAGTGTTTTTGTTTGACGAGCCGCTGTCTAATCTGGACGCGAAACTGCGCGCACAAACGCGACTCGAGATTCAAAAGCTGCACCGCGAACTGGGCATTACGTCGCTGTTTGTCACGCACGATCAAGTCGAAGCCATGACATTGGCCGAGCGGATTTTGATATTGAACGCAGGCGTGATTGAGCAATTTGATACGCCCGATAACGTCTATAAAAAGCCTGCCAGCACCTTTGTAGCCAGCTTCATTGGCTCGCCTCCCATGAACTTGATCCCACGAGACAACAAGATTTTGGGCGTACGCCCTGAACATTTGAACGTAGTCGCGCTACCCACCGATTCAAGCTGGGCAGTCACTGTGCAAGCAACCGAGCTGCTCGGCGCCGAGCGTCTGATTTACGCTAAGCACGGTGATGTTCCCATTGTGATTCGTGTTGACTCAGATGTTGTGATGCCAACCACCGGCGAGACCTTGCACGTGATTGCGCGTGCCGATCAACTGCATTGGTTTGACGCCAAGACAGAAAAACGGATTTGAAATCGCTCATGAAAAATTGGCCTTACCCAAAATATATCGCACACCGCGGGGCAGGAAAAATTGCTCCAGAGAACACGATGGCAGCGTTCCGAGTGGGCGCATCATTTGGTTACCGAATGTTTGAGTGCGACGTCAAGCTATCCAGTGATGGCGTGTCGTTTTTATTGCACGACGATACGCTGTCCCGTACATCAAACGGGCAGGGCGTTGCAGGCAACATGCCGTGGGAAGCCTTATCCCGTTTGGACTGCGGGGCATGGCACTCGCGGGCGTATGCAGGAGAATCGCTCCCGACGTTTGATGCTATTGCGACTTATTGTTTGGCAAATCATTTGATGCTGAA
>JANPAY010000509.1:0-2042 GCA_031430155.1 Comamonadaceae bacterium | reverse complement strand
CAAGCAGGTGCTTGGCGATCTCCGCTTTATCGGCGTGCCTTAAGGACGAGATGCGTACAAATTGGCCAGAAAGATATCCGTAGGTCTTATGCCAATTTTTAATAAGACTACGAACAAAGGATGTTTCGGTTGTCATACCCTCATGATAAGGGTTTACCCTATATTGTCAAGACTTACTTTTAGGTCTGGGAGTCTAAATACTGCCGAATGATGGCTTCAAAACTCTCATCAGCTTTAAGTCCCATTGCCAAGGAGCGCTTGTTTTCCCAATGCGTAGGCCAACCCAAAACGATTTTTTCAACCAATGGATCGGGCTGATGCGTCACCAAGGCTCGCACCTTGTCACCACATACTTTTTGCAACGCATTCAGCATCTCGCCCACCGTGACGCTAAGCGCAGGCATATTGAGCGCCATGCGCCCGCCAAACTGCTCAGACGTGGCTTCAAACACTTTGATAATGCCGTCCACGGTGTTGTCGGGTGACGAGATACCGTGGCGTGTGGTTAGCGGCACAGGATAACTGGAAGCCACGCCAGCTATGGGTTCGCGGATGATGCCCGAGAAGAAGCTAGACGCCGCGCCGTTAGGCTTGCCTGGGCGCACCGCCACGGTCATCAAGCGCACACTGCGACCTTCTATGTAGCCCTTACGCGAGTAGTCCGCTACCAACTGCTCGAGCATAAATTTGTGCGTTCCATAGCTTGATTGAGGCATCGGATAGGTCTCATCCGTAATCGTTGCTGGCATGCGCCGCGCAGGGTCAGAGCCAAAGATACCGCCCGAGCTAGAGAAGATTAACTTGGCTTTGTGCCCCGTTGTATTGAAACGATGGCGTAGAGCGTCGAGCAACGCACGCGTGGAATCAAGATTGGATCGCAACCCCAAATCAAAATCGGCTTCGCATTCGCCTGAGACAGCAGAGGCCAAATGGAACACGGCATCAAATGATTGATCTTTGAGCATCTCACATTGCGACAGCAACGGGCCCACAAGCCCCGTCACATCTGGCTTAGCGGCAAGATCATTGGGGAGTGGAAATTGATCCGCTAGTGTCATTTTTGTGATGCTGCGACCCTCCAAATGTCCACGCGCCAAGAGCGTGCGCGCGAGTTTTGAGCCTAAGAAACCGCTACCGCCTGTAATGAGGATGTTCATGCTGTTTTGACTGCATCAGGATTACGCAACCGAATATGCAATTCGCGTAATTGCTTCTCGTCCACAGGACTTGGCGCTTGGGTGAGCAAGCACTGGGCGCGTTGGGTTTTCGGAAAGGCAATCACGTCGCGGATGGACTCTGCGCCTGTCATCAAGGTCACGATACGGTCTAGGCCGAACGCGAGACCACCATGCGGCGGAGCGCCGTATTGCAAGGCGTCGAGTAAGAAACCAAATTTCATTTGCGCGTCTTCTGGCGTAATTTTGAGAGCGTCAAACACTTTCTTTTGCACGTCCGCTTGGTGGATACGCACGGAGCCGCCGCCCATCTCCCAGCCGTTTAGAACCATGTCGTAGCCCTTGCTGAGGCACTTCTCAGGCGCAGTCGTCATCCAGTCTTCGTGGCCATCTTTTGGCGCGGTGAACGGATGGTGCGTCGCAGTGTAGCGCTGGTTTTCTTCGTCGAACTCGTACATCGGGAAATCGACCACCCACATCGGTGCCCAGCGGTCTTCAAACAAGCCCCACTTTTTGCCCGAAGCGCTCTGACCGATCTTGACGCGCAACGCACCAATGGCATCGTTGACGATCTTTTCTTTGTCTGCACCAAAGAAAATAATGTCGCCGTTTTTAGCGCCTGTGCGAGCCATGATTTCGGTAAGCGCTTTGTCATGGATGTTTTTGACGATCGGGGATTGCAGACCCTGCCACCGCAAGGTGGCATCAGAATTCGGGCCTGTGGTGGCATCGTTGACTTTGATCCAAGCCAAACCTTTAGCACCGTAGATTTTGACGAATTCGGTATAAGCATCAATCTCAGAGCGCGGCATTTCTGCGCCGCCTGGCACGCATAGCGCCACCACACGTCCACCCTTCATGGTGGCA
>JANPAY010000508.1:0-3027 GCA_031430155.1 Comamonadaceae bacterium | reverse complement strand
GCTGGGCGTGTCGCGCACGCCCGTTCGCGCAGCCTTATCTCGTTTAGAGCAAGAGGGTCTACTGGAAGCCTTGCCCAGCGGGGGCTACGCGGTAAAAACCTTTAGCGAGCGAGACATTGCAGACGCGATCGAGCTACGCGGTACGTTGGAAGGACTCTTGGCTCGAACAGCCGCTGAGCGCGGAGCGTCTGCCGTGGTGCTAGCTGACGCACGCACTTGCCTAGCTGAAATTGACATGACGCTCTCCCAAAGGGCGCTCGATGACAAATCGTTTAAAGCCTATGTCGATTTGAACGAGCGCTTTCACGCCTTGCTGTGCGAAATGGCTGGCAGCGCAGTCATTGCCGCTCAGTTAGCACGTGTGGTGGGGTTGCCGTTCGCTTCGGCCTCGGCTTTTGTGGTGGAGCAAGCCCATTCGCCGCAGGCACGCGACATGCTCATCGTGGCGCAAGACCAGCACTGGCAAGTGTTGGATGCGATTGAACGCGGCGAGGGCGCACGCGCTGAAGCCATCATGCGCGAGCACTCGCGCCTTGCGCAGCGCAACTTGCGCCAAGCGTTGGTGCAGCCAACAAAATCGATCCAACTGATCAGGCGTAAATCCTAATTTATCTCAACCAACATGAAGCTTGTTCAAACTTGGCAATCAACCACCCTCACATCGCTAACAGACGTGACGCCTACCGTGCGCGAATTCTTGCTGCGTCCTGCGGATGGCCATGCGCCGCGCTGGGATGGGGGAGCACATCTGCAAGTGCATGTCATGGTGAATGGCGTGCAGCAAACACGGCATTACTCGTTGGTGGGGCAACCCGACGGCGAGCACTACCGCATCGCCGTTAAGCGTATGGATGGTGGACGCGGGGGCTCCAAAGCCATGTGGGCATTGGCGTTGAACGATTCGCTCCAAATCAGCGGACCGCACAACCACTTTGCATTGGAGCTGGGCGCTCCGAGCTATTTGCTGGTGGCTGGCGGGATTGGCATTACGCCCTTGGTCACGATGGCGCAAACGCTGATCGCCAAAAAAGCCGACGTTCGGATGCTCTACGGCGCTCGTACGAGTGAAGAGCTAGCGTTTCTCGCACCACTGCAGTGGCTGCTGGGTGATCGCTTGCAAACTTTTGTCACTGAAGAAAATCAGCACATGGATTTCGCTGCCGAAATCGCTGCACTGCCCGCTAAAGCGCAACTCTATACCTGCGGCCCCGTTCCAATGCTGGAGGCAATTCGCGCCGCGTGGAAGGCATCAGGCCGTCGCTTGGCGCATCTCAGATTCGAAACGTTTGGCTCAAGTGGCAGTTTTCCCGCCGAGGCGTTTCGCGTGGTGATGCCACGCCATGGGCTAGACTTTGTTGTGCCTGCAGAGCAGACCTTACTCGAAGCCTTATCTGATAAGGGCGTACAGACCATCTCCGACTGTAAGCGCGGCGAATGCGGGCTTTGCGCGATGGATGTGCTCTCAATAGACGGTAAGCTCGACCACCGCGATGTATTTTTAAGCCCAGATGAGAAAGCCGCTTGCAACCGACTGTGCCCTTGCGTATCAAGGGCTTTGGGCACATTGACGCTTGATTCGGCTTGGCGGCCAGATATTCCAAATTGATATAGCTGATATCAAGCTATGCACTCAATATACCGTACTTATTGCACACATAATCCACTTTTCTACAGCCCTTCTTCTCTTTATTACTACTTGGAGTCACCATGAAAAAACGCGCTCTCTTATCGGCTCTTGCCGCTCTTCCGCTTGTCGGCGCGGGCGTGCAAGCGCTTGCCCAGCAAGCTCCATTCAAAATTGGCCTTATCGCCCCGATGACAGGGCCATTTGCATCCACAGGCAAGCAAATGGAAGCGGGCGTACGCCTCTTCATGGCACAAAACGGTGCGACTGTGGCAGGTCGCAAAATTGAGCTTATTTTGAAAGACGACGCGGGCACGCCTGACCAAACCAAGCGCATTGCACAAGAGTTAATCGTGAACGACAAGGTTGATGTGCTGGCAGGATTTGGCCTCACGCCTTTGGCATTGGCTACGGCTCCGCTTGCCACACAATCCAAAACGCCGATGGTCAATATGTTGGCAGCCACCTCTGCGGTGATTGATGCGTCGCCCTACATGGTGCGTGTTTCAATGACGTTGCCGCAAATCACGCTGGGCATTGCGGACTGGGCGCCTAAAAACAAAATTAAACGAGTTGTGACTTTGGTGTCGGATTACGGTCCAGGTATCGATGCGGAACGCACGTTTAGAGATCGATTTATTTTTAATGGTGGGCAAATCTTAGAGTCGATACGTGTCCCTGTGCGCAACCCTGACTTTGCACCGTTCTTGCAAAAAGTGCGCGACCTCAATCCCGATGCACTCTTTGTGTTTGTACCCTCTGGCATTGGTGCAGCCGTAATGAAGCAGTTTGAAGAACGAGGCCTCGGCAAAGCAGGTATCAAACTGATTGGCACCGGCGATGTGGTGGATGATGACATTCTCAACTCCATGGGCGATACTGCTTTAGGAGTCGTGACTTCGTACCCTTACTCTGCGGCGCATCCATCGCCACTTAACAAAAAATTCGTCGCTGCATTCCAAGCTGCCAATAAAAACATGCGCCCCAACTTTGTGGCCGTGTTTGGTTATGACGGTATGCGCGTGATCTATAACGCGCTGGCTAAGACGCAAGGTAAGGGCGGGGGAGATGCCTTGCTGGCAGGCATGAAGGGGCAAATTTTTGAAAGTCCACGCGGGCAAATCTATATTGATGCCAATACCCGTGATGTGGTGCAAAGCGTTTTCATCCGTAAGGTCGAGCGCCAAAACGGTGAGCTTTACAACGTTGAGTTTCAAGAGTTCAAAGATGTACGCGATCCACCAAGGGCGCGCTAAGTTGTGCTGACGATCCTATTTGACGGCGTCGCCTATGGGATGCTGCTATTTATCCTAGCCGTCGGCTTGGCCGTGACGATGGGACTCATGAATTTCATCAACCTTGCGCACGGCGCTTTTGCGATGGCGGGTGGCTACATCACGGTG
>JANPAY010000507.1:0-4942 GCA_031430155.1 Comamonadaceae bacterium | reverse complement strand
GCTAAGTGCCGTAACGACTAACGCAGCGGCCCAGGTCGAGACCGTACGGGGTATGGGCTACAGGCTATCTAAGTCGGTACTGTGATGAGTTATTCGGTTGTGCTTGTCGGTTTTTTGGTGGTCGTTTTCGCATCTTTTTTTTGGATACGCAAACGCGAGCAGCGACTGAGCACTCAATTTCAACGACAGCTTAAAACGGAGCGGCAACACAGCGTCGTGCACGAACAGCGGCTGCAAGCTTTTTTATCTGCACTGCAAGCTTCGCCTAATGGCGTGGTGATTTTGGATAACGAACGCCGTATCGAGTGGTGCAATCAGACAGCGGCGCGGCTCCTAGGGCTCGATGCTTCGCGTGACGTCGCGCAGCACCTTGCGCATCTCGTGCGTCAGCCGCAATTTCTAGAGTACTTGTTGCAAGAGCATTTTGAACAAGAACTTCGGTTTGATAACAAGGCTTTGCAGTTGCATCCGTATGGCTTGGGTCGTGCGCTGCTTTTGGTACGTGATGTGACGGATGTGGAGCGTGCCGAGCAAATGCGGCGAGATTTTGTAGCCAACGTGTCGCATGAAATTCGCACACCGCTGACTGTGTTGTCGGGTTTTATCGAAACACTGCAAACGCTGGATTTGAGTGCCCAAGAGCAGAAGCGTTATTTGCAATTGATGTCGACACAAAGTCAGCGGCTGGGGGCTTTGGTGGCAGATTTACTCACACTCTCCAAGCTGGATGCAGAAGCGAAACCTCTGCTAGAGCGTGTGGACATTCAAAGCTTATTGCTGCAATGCGAGCGCGAGGCGCGTATATTGGCGACCACTTTGAAGCGTGATATCACGATAACATTTGATGTGGCGCATGGCGCAGATATGCTGGGATCGACCAACGAATTGCAAAGTGCGTTCTCTAATTTAGTGACCAATGCGGTGCGCTACACGCCTGATGGTGGCACGGTTCAAGTGCAGTGGCGTGAGGGCGAATTAGCGGTCACCGATACGGGGCTTGGCATTGCTCCAGAACACTTGCCACGATTGACCGAGCGGTTTTACCGCGTCGATAAAAGCCGCATCCGAGAGTTAGGCGAAACAGCAGGAACGGGTTTAGGTTTAGCGATCGTCAAGCACGTAGCGCAGCGGCATGGTGCGCAGCTTGAGATTGAAAGCAGCATCGGCGTCGGCTCTACGTTCCGATTGGTCTTTGGGAAATGATTAGCTAAGCGCCTCTCGCACCCAATCCATTCGGTCTTGCCCCCAAAACATCTGATCGCCTACAAAGAAGGTCGGCGCACCAAACACGCCGCGAGAGACGGCTTCTTCTGTCACCGCTTTGAGAGCATCTTTGGTGGCTTGCTCGCCGCACAAGGCCATCAAGGCAGCAAGCTCGAAGCCCTTACTGGATAAGGCCTCCCCCAGTACGACAGGATCGTTCATGTTGAGGCTATCTACCCAAATGGCTTTAAATACCGCATCGCAATAGGCTAAGAACTGTTCGGGATTCGTCCGCTGCAATCCTATCGCACCGCGCATCAGCATCAGCGTATTGATGGGAAAGTGCGCATTCATGTTGTAGGGCACACCGTAACGTTTGGCAAAGCGCGAAAAATCGGTAAACGTGTATTTGCCTTTGGCGCGAATGGTCGCTGGCGATTGATTACCCGTGGCTTGAAAGACGCCGCCAAGCAGCATCGGTTTATAAATCGCAGTGCTACCTGTTTCTCTTTGCAATTTTGGCAATTGTGTAAAAGCGAGGTAAGCGGCAGGGCTGCCAAAGTCAAAATAAAAATCGAATGATTTTGTGGTGGTACTCATCAAAATTTCTCCATGTAAGGACGAAGGTCAAGCTCATGTGTCCACGCATCACGCGGTTGGTTGTGCAGCATCCAATACATATCGGCAATGTGAGCAGGGTTGACGATGCCGTCCACGCTCTTCAAGGCGTAGCGCTCTGGGAACGTGGTGCGAATGAACTCGGTATCAATCGCGCCGTCGATGATGGGGTGGGCGACGTGGATGCCTTGCGGGCCGAGCTCACGCGCCATGCTTTGTGCCAAAGCCCGTAGCGCCATCTTGGCACCCGAGAAGCCGGCAAAGCCTGCGCTGCCGCGTAGCGATGCTGTTGCACCTGTGAAGATGATCGTGCCTTTGCCCCTAGGCAGCATACGCTTGGCAACCTCGCGTCCCGTGAGGAATCCCGAAAGACACGCCATTTCCCACATTTTGGTGTAGCGCCGTGCGGTCTCGGTGAGGATGCTCATGGGCGAGTTCGCGCCAATGTTGAACACCATCACGTCAATCGGAGCAATGGTCGTTTCGATGTTTTCAATCAGCGCGACGACCTCTTCTTCAACCCGTGCATCGCTACCAAACGCATAACAGATACCGCTGTTTGATTCAATCTCAGCCTTGAGTGCTTGAAGTTTGTCGGCACTTCTGCGTGTGACGCAGGCAATGTAGCCATCTGCTGCGAATCGTTTGGCGATAGCGCCACCCGTTGCATCACCCGCACCAATAACTAAGCAGACACCTTTGTTTGACATGGGAGATTCGCCTCTTTAAAATTTGATTTTTTACTGCTGACCTGTAAGAGCGCCATACTAAACCATGCAGCGACGATACCCAGCGAGATGATGGCAGTCAGCCAAAATGCATTGGGCGTTTGCGCAAAGACCGTGGAGGTATTGCCATAAGCCAGGTAATAACCACCGCCAAGACCAATGCCCCATAAAAATACGCTGTAGACGATGAGTGGCATGAGCGTTATTTTGTAGCAGCGCAGTAGAAACATCCCCATGATTTGCAATCCATCTGGGATGTGATAGAACGCGACAAAAGCAAGCAACGTGCTGGCAAGCGCCACCACATCAGGGTTTGTGCTGAATTGCATGGCAAGCCAGTGGCGCGTAATGAGTATGAGCAAGCACAGACTCGTGCCAAAGATCAATCCCCATGCCAAGGTTTGTTTCACTAGATTGGCCGCAAGTTTGGGGTTGCCATGACCTATCCAATACGACACACGTGCTGTCGCTGCGACGCCATACGAGATAGGCAGCATAAAGACCATAGCGGCTACGGTGCTGGCAATTTGGTGTGCCCCCGAAGCGATGATGCCAAGGCGTGCGACCATGAGTGAAATCAGCGTAAACGACGTGATCTCTACCAACTGACTCAGGCCTGCGGGCAGTCCCAGCTTTAAGTGCGCAACGATGGCTTTGTGGCTTGGTGAGTCGAGACGTCGCCAGACTTTGTAGGGTTTGTAGTCGCTATGTGTTGCAACCAAATAGCAGGCCAGCGCTAGCGCAAAAGCGATGACAAGCAATGAAGCAAATGCACAGCCGACAAGGCCATACCGACCTACGAAATAAAACGACAGCGGTATCTTGAGTACCAAGATGGCAATTTGCAGCCACGTCACAAACCATGGTTTGCCCAGCGCCTGATTGAGTGCGGCATACATCCTAAACAGCATAAAGAGCGGCACGACAAAGGCTTGCACGGCAAGGTAGTGCTCGATCTCGGGGATTAATGCGGGGGGGACTTGGGATAGGGTGAGTAACCATCCTGGAAACATCAAAATTAAAAGAGCAACGAGCGATAAACCCGCGGCCAAATAAAGTCCTTGGTGCAAAGTGCGCCCCACCTCTGCCTTACGTCCTGCGCCTCGGTGTTCCGCATAAATGGGTAAGAGTACATTGAGCACGCCAATAAAACTGACGATCACGCTAATGTTGAGTGCGCTTGCAACCGAGAGCGCAGCCAGTGCTTCGCTAGAAAATTGTCCTGCTACTACGGTATCTACCACGCCCGATAGCACTGCCGCAAGTTGGCCGGTTAGCACCGTGAGAGTGTGCTTCCAGATCAGACTGCGTTCGGCTTTAAGTTCGAGGCTCATTTTTTGCGTGCGTAAATCAGCCAGTCTTCATTTTTATCGCTAGGACGGCGAATCGTCGCTTTGAGTCGCCAGTGCGCTGTGGTCACGTACTCTGGCAAACTAGGGGCGGAGTCGATATCGACCACTAGCCACTCGCAAGCCTCATCCCGATTGGCTTGCACGAGACGGCGGCCCGTGTAGTAGCGCAGTGCCGCGTGCTGGGCAGGGCGCAAACCATGGACAGATACGCACTGGTCAGCTGGCGATGAGATCTGCTGTTGTACAAGTGTCATGAGTGGCTTGTAACTACGCGCATGATCTAACAGCGGTAGCCATAAACTCATTAAGAGTGCCCAGCACAGCGCTGCACCGCCCGCAGGTAGAACCATACTCATCCAGATCGCTGGACGGTGCTTGCCAAGTCGCCAATAGACTAAAAATCCCCAAGCCACCGTTGCGGCTAATGCCAGCAGCATGACAGGGGCTGAAAACGTGGGTGTGAATGCGGGCAAAAGCCTTGCTACGTTAGCTGCAGGTTGGGGTGGCACCCCCGTTTGCATGGCGATCCAAACGACCCAAATCACAAAAGCGCAGCCGCTAAAAAAGAGCAGCGTAAAGAGGTCAATCAAGCTCTTCATGGCGCGTCTGAGTGTAGGTAGCGCAAATGCCGCAAGTGTTGCTAAGGCAGGCAAGGCGCCTAAAAACCAGCGATCTTGCTGCATGGCGATCGGTAGCACGATCACATGCGCCAGCACAATGCCCAATGGAATAGCAATATGCGGAGCTGGGCAGAAGTTGAACCAATGCCTGCGCCATTTGAGAATGGCCAACGCAGCCAATGCCCACGCTGGCCAAGCAAACCAAACCATCATGTAGAGGCTGTTTTTCCAGGCGTTAAAACTCAGCCACTGGCTAGGCTCAAACATCAAGCCGCGCATAGTGAAGATGAGACCGACGCCTGCAATAGCCGCGGCCACCATTGCCTTGATGGGATGGTATTGATAAGCGGCAAGACTAAAGAATCCCAGCGCAATCAGTGTCGTTTGCAGTAGTGCGGACGTCGTCTCATGCCCCAATTGA
>JANPAY010000506.1:0-3164 GCA_031430155.1 Comamonadaceae bacterium | reverse complement strand
TGCGCTGCTTTCATTTGCGTCATTTGGTCATGTTGACCCAATATGAATTGAACTTTGGTGTTGCAAAGCGCCACTTGCGCCATAGCGGCTTCACCATGGGCGTAGTCGTTGCAGGCTTGGAAGCCCACGCGGTAAACGTTCGAGCCCTCGATTTTTGTACTGCTCATGAGTACGCGCCGCATCAGGGCCTCTGAGCTGCCGTAAAGCCACGTGCCAGGCCCAAGTGTTGAGGGTGGAGGGCTAAGGCTGCTATGGCTAAAGGTGTTGACCATGGCAATGGCTTTAAGCGGTTCGTCTTTTGATGCATCCAGCAAGCCTTGCGACACCTTCATGGGATAAGCCGTGCCCACCATAGAGAGATGCGTCACCTTGATAGTGCTAGAGGCCAATCTAGCCGTGGCTTCCAAGGCAATCAATGAGCCAAAACTGTGTCCTATAAGCGCTATTTTTTGAATACCAAGCACTTGCAAATAAGCGATCACAGCATCGGCTGCGGCTTCAACGCTTAGAGGTGCAGCGCCTTCGCTTTTGGCATGGCCGGGTAGATCGATGGCGAGTACGTTCCAGCCGTGGTGCGCCAAATAGCGGCTTTGCAAAATCCAAACGCTGTGGTCATTGAGGACGCCGTGAATCATCAAGACGGTGGGTTGTTCGGGATTGAAGGCCTTACCGCCCGTGTAGCTGTAGAGTTTCATTTTTTAGCAGCACCGATGGCTTTGAGCGCACGCTTTAAGTCGTCAATTAAATCATCTGGATCTTCAAGACCAATCGACAAGCGAATCGTCCCAGCGCCAATACCCGCTTGGGTTAGCGCTTCATCACTCATCCTAAAGTGCGTGGTGCTAGCAGGGTGAATCACCAAACTTTTGGCATCGCCGACGTTAGCCAAATGACTAAAGATTTTGAGTGCTTCAATGAACTGGACGCCATCGGCACGCGAACCTTTGATGTCAAAACTAAACACGGATCCTGCGCCTTTGGGTAATAGTGCTTTGGCAAGTTCAAAGGATGGATGGGACTCCAGCATCGGATGCCCAACGCGAGCCACCAGCGGATGTGCCGCCAAAAATGCGACGATGCGTTCGGTATTGCTCATGTGCCTTGCCATGCGCAGCGGCAGCGTCTCCATACCTTGCAAAATGAGCCATGCCGTATGTGGACTCATACACGCACCAAAGTCGCGCAGACCTTCTCGCCTTGCGCGCAGCATGAATGCGCCGACCGTGGATTCGGCGCTAAACGTCATGCCGTGAAAACCTTCGTAGCTTTGCGTGAGTTCGGCAAACTTGCCCGTGGCTGCGTTGGCCTTATCCCAATCGAACGAGCCGCCATCTACCACGACGCCACCGACGACTGTGCCGTGACCACTTAAAAATTTTGTCGCGGAGTGATAGACCAAATCAGCGCCTAGCGATAAGGGTTTCATCAAATAGGGTGTGGTCAGTGTGCTGTCCACCAGCAAGGGAACGTGCGCTGCATGAGCGAGCTCTGCAATCACGGGGATATCTAAAACATCGAGTCCTGGGTTACCCACGGTTTCACCAAAAAAGAGTTTGGTGTTAGGGCGAACGGCTTTGCGCCACCCGTCGATATCGTTTGGTTTGACGAAGGTGGTCTCGATACCAAAACGCGATAGCGTGTAGTGCAAGAGATTGTGCGATCCACCGTAGAGTGCACTGCTAGCGACGATGTGCGAACCCGCGCCCATGAGCGTCGCCACCGCTAAATGCAAAGCGGCTTGACCGCTAGCGGTGCTGACCGCGCCAATGCCATTGTCCAGCGCAGCGATGCGCTGCTCAAATACGGCATTGGTAGGGTTGCTAATACGGCTATACACATGCCCCGCACGCTCTAGGTTAAATAGCGCCGCCGCGTGATCGCTGGACTCGAATGCAAAGGAAGTGGTCAGGTGGATAGGAACCGCGCGCGCGCCAGTTACGGGGTCGGGTGATGCTCCTGCATGCAGCGAGAGCGTATCGAAATGAGGATTGGAGTAGCCTGGCATAGCGTGTAAATTTTGAGTTAAAGCCGCAGATCGCAACGGTCGCCGAGTGATTCACGCCAAACGGAGACACGCGATAGCTTCAAACCATAGCCTTGCAAAGCCTTGGCAATGAAAGCGCAGAGGTTCTCAAGTGTGGGTATACCCAGCCCACCAACTTCGTCTAAAAAATGATGATCCAACTGGGCGCGGATTTTTTCAACTTGCAACCGAATCAGTCCCAAGTCCATCACCATTCCAGTAGCAGGATCGGCTGCGCCGCGAACTGAGACTTCCGCCTGATAGGTGTGGCCGTGGATACGGCGGCTACTTTCGACCTCGTTTTCATCGTTGATTTGGCGCTGCAAGCGATGCGCCGCATCAAAATAAAAGCGTTGGCTGATTTCTAAAGTGGATGTCATCTCGTACTTACCTGATACCTGTTACTTTGTGAGTTTGAACGCTCAGTCGCCACTGTGGATGTGCTAGGCACATCTCAATGCAGTCTTGCGTATTCTTTTTATTGCGAACGGAATCTAGATTATCCATAGGCTGCAAGAAGTGATGCTCGAACGCGAGTTTTGAAAGCAGCGTTAAATCTGTGCCAGCCTGCGGCCAGACCACTTTGAGCTCTTGCCCCGTTTTTTGTACCAAGGTACTGCCCGCTTTGGGGCTGACGCATAGCCAGTCGATGCCAACAGGCGCACTAATCGTGCCGTTGCTCTCCACTGCCACGTTGAACCCCTTGCTGTGTAAGGCTTCCAGCAGTGCCGTATCGACCTGCAAGAGCGGTTCGCCGCCTGTCAATACGACGAATCGATTCGCATGATCTGGGTTTGGCCATTGACCAGCAATTTGCTCGGCAAGCAGCTGGGCCGTCTTGTATTTGCCACCCAGCGTGCCATCCACACCCACAAAATCGGTATCACAAAATTGGCAGACGGCCGTTGTTCGATCCTCTTCGCGCCCTGACCACAGATTACATCCGGTAAAGCGGCAAAAGACGGCAGGACGCCCTGCATTGCCGCCTTCACCTTGCAGTGTATAAAAAATTTCCTTAACTTGATAGCTCATGTGGGCTAATATACAGTCCTAGCAGCTTGCAATGAGCAAAAAAGGAAACGATCATGAAAGTCAGCGACATTCTCAGAGTCAAAAATGCTGGAAGCCCCAGTACGCTATT
>JANPAY010000505.1:0-1998 GCA_031430155.1 Comamonadaceae bacterium | reverse complement strand
TTTGTTTCATGGCATCACTGATGGCTATGTCAGCATACAACCATGCCGTGACTATGTGCAAACTTTGCAACAGCAAAACGTCAATGTGAATCTAACTGAATTTCCTGATACGGAACATGGCTATGACAATCCGCTTTCCCCAAAAAAATTAGTTTTCCCAACCGCTCAAAGCGCACGGAATTGCCAGTTTGTCGAAAAGACGATCGGTGTGATGATCAATCAAAAAACCGAGCAGCCTTTTAGCTACCAAGATCCCTGCCTAGTCATAGGGGCTCAAGTTGGACATAACCCAGAGTCAACGGCGCTTACTGTAAAAGCAGTCACGGAGTTTTTGAAGTCGCTTTAATTTTTTAACTTTTGTGCAATAAGCCGCTAGTTTGCAAAAGCTAGCGGCTTTTTATCGAACTATCCCTCAAAACCTTGCCATGACATCACTTGGTTGCCCAGTAGATGAAAGCTGTCGGCACCGCCATACACCACTAAGCCAGCTGCGCTGCGTGCGCCAGCGTAGCGCTTGAACAAATCGCAGCCGCGTAGCCAGTCGGTGGCAAATGTGGTGCCAGATTTGATCTCCACTGGATGTAGCAAGCCTTGGTGCTGGTATAGCAAATCGACTTCTACGCCGTGGTTGTCGCGCCAAAAATACACGTCGGCAGATAAGCCTTGGTTTAAACGGTGCTTGAGGGTTTCAGCAAGCACCCAAGTTTCAAAAATTGCGCCGCGCATGGCGTGTGTTGCAAGTGCCAAAGGGCTTTCAATTCGTAGCAAATGGCAGAGCAAGCCAGTGTCTAAAAAGTACAGCTTGGGCATTTTCACCAAGCGTTTGCCAAAGTTTTCGTGCCAAGGCTGCAATAGCCGAATGACGTAGCTGGCCTCTAAAACGCTAAGCCATTGCCGCGCCGCACTGGCGCTAATGCCGCAGTCGGCCCCTAACGATTGGATATTGAGCAGCTGACCGCTACGCGCTGCGCACATCAGAACAAAGCGCTCGAAGCCTGCCAAATCGCGGACACCTAGCACCTGACGCACGTCGCGTTCGATGTAAGTGGCGATGTAGGCGCGGTGCCAGTCAGCGGGCAAAATGCGCTCTGCGGCAGTGCCTCGACGCGCATCGTACAGCGCTGGATAACCGCCGTTGAACATCAAGGTGTTGAGATCATTTTGTGTTCGAGTCTCGGTCTTCGAAATTTCTGCCAATGAGAGAGGCAGCAGTTGTACCAAACCCACACGGCCTGCCAGCGACTGTGAAATGGACTCCAGCAGCCCAAATTGCTGCGAACCTGTGATGATGAAATCACCCATCCTGCTGCGCTGGTCTACGGCACTTTGCAAATAAGAAAGTAGCTCAGGTGCGCGTTGAATTTCGTCAAGCACTGCCCCATCAGGAAATTGCGCTAAAAAAGCGCGTGGATCTGCAAGTGCCAAATTGCGGGTCTCGGCATCTTCAAGTGTGCGGTAGGGCTTGTCTGCAAAAACTTGGCGCGCCAAGGTGGTTTTGCCAGACTGCCGCGGGCCAGTCAGCGCGACAACTGGAAAGCTTGCGGCTAAGCGCACGACAGTTGGCCATGCTTGTCTAGAAATGAAAGGATTTGCAAAGATCATTTTGTACAAAACATTTTTATAAAAGTCATATTGTACAGAAATGGTTGACTCGCGTCATCAACGCGATTGCAATGTCAGCAGCATCTGATCCGTCGCATAGTTGCAATCTTTCGGTCCACGCTGGCAAAGCTGTGCAATCTCTTCTACATTGACTTGTGCATCTGGCATGTTAGGGCGCGACACCTTCAAGGCTCCATCTGGCGTGGCTTCTACGTCATAGCTTGGATAGTGCTCTTTGATTTTGAGGCTAAGTAGTTTTTGCCAACTGGGCGGCTCGGTACAAGCCGACACAGCGCTAAATACAAGAGCGGTTAGTAATGCGGCGCGGATGAGTGGTTGCATGGTTTTATTGTCGATGATCTATATTCTCAAAAATACGAATCAAAAAATGATGCG
>JANPAY010000504.1:0-5199 GCA_031430155.1 Comamonadaceae bacterium | reverse complement strand
GAATAAGCGAGGACTACTTTTTTAGGTTTTAGTTTTGCAGGGGTTGCCATAGGAATATGAGAGACAAAGTGAAAAATGAACCCTAGATTTTAGGCTACGATAAATTGATGAAAAACACATTCAAATCAACGCTGATTTTTGCCGTGTTGGCAGCGCTTGGAGCCGCTGCTGGTGCTCAAACGGCCTACCCCAATAAACCCATTCGCTACATCGTGCCCGTGGCGGCTGGTGGTGGCTCAGACACCGTGGGGCGCACGGTCACAGAGCGTTGGGGCAAGGTGCTGGGTCAAACGTTTATTGTTGACAATCAAGGCGGAGGTGGTGGTGTGATTGCCTCGCAAAATACCGCCAAAGCTGCGCCTGATGGTTATACGTTGATGCAAGGTTATGTGGCCACGCACGGCACATCGCCAGCCACGCGCAAATTGCCTTATGACCCCATCCGCGACTTCACCCCGATTGGCATGATTGGCGGCACGCCCAATGTATTGGTCGTTAACAGCAATTTGCCAGTGAAGACTTTTAAAGAGTTCCTTGCCTATCTCAACGCCAACCGAGGCCACGTCAGCTATGGCTCGGCAGGGCAGGGGTCGCTTACACATTTGTCGATGGAGCTACTGAAAAGCCAAACGAATACCTTCATGGTTCACATCCCGTATCGCGGCATTGCGCCGTCGTTTACCGATTTGATTGGTGGTCAAACGCAGGCAAAGTTTCCAGGTCTTGCTGCCGCTATGCCACATCTGCGTAGCGGGCGAATCAGGGCGCTGGCGGTGACGGGCAAAGCGCGTCATCCACAACTCAAAGACGTGCCGACGCTGGATGAACTAGGACTCAAAGGCTTTGACGCGCAGCAGTGGTACGGTGTGGTGGGCCCCGCGGGTATGCCGCCCGCTGTCGTGAAGACTTTGAACGAGAGCCTCGCCAAAACCTTGCAAGCACCCGATATGCGCGAGAAGCTAGCCATTGAAGCCATCGAGCCACAAGCCATGACCAGCGAGGCTTTTGGGGCATTCATTAAAGAAGATGTGGCACGCTGGACAAAATTGGCAAAAGAGAAAAACATTCAACTCGATTAAGAGTTGAATTCAAAATTCCCAACTCGATTAACAAAATCAAATTTAAAACCATGGCAACTAACACCAAAGTCATTGCAGACCACAACCCGCCTGCAGTCACCAAAATCCTCGCGGAGTTCATCGTTCATCATCCCACACATCCCAACGGCGGCTGGGACGACAAAGTGCAGCACGAGGGTGAACGCACGTTCTTCAATTGGCTGGGCTGTGCCGTTGGTGCATCGCATCACGAAGCGCCAAGTGCTGCACTGGCGGCCGCACAAATTTTGCAACCTGCCCCGCAAGCCACGCTGCTTGGGCGTTCCGAGAGGGTTGATATCGCTAACGCCGCGCTCATTAACGGCATTAGCTCACACACCTTCGACTTTGATGACACGCATTTGAAGACCGTGATTCATCCTGCGGGGCCTGTTGCGTCCGCATTGTTGCCGCTCGCAGAACTCAAAGGTCTTAGCGGCGCGGCGGTGATTGATGCGCTCATCATCGGTATCGATGTGGCTTGCCGCGTGGGCAATTGCATGTACCCAACCCATTACGACAAGGGCTGGCACATTACTGGTTCGACGGGCATGCTGGGCGCTGCTGCAGCTTGCGCACGCCTGCTCAAGCTCGATGTGACACAGACCATGATGGCGCTAGGCATTGCTGCTTCGCAGCCTGTGGGGTTGCGTGAGCAATTTGGCACGATGAGTAAGCCCCTGCACCCCGGCGCGGCAGCGCGCACGGGTTTGATGGCAGCTCTGATGGCGCAGCAGGGCTTCACCAGCAGTAGCAGGGCTTTAGAAGCACCACGCGGCTTCATTCAAGTGGCTGCACCGCAATTTAACTGGAACGAAATCACGGATGAGCTTGGCAAGCGCTTTGAAATTTCCTTCAACACCTATAAGCCATTCGCTTGTGGCATCGTCTCGCAGCCCAGCATGGATGCGTGTGTGCAGCTCAAAAACCTAGGCGTGAAACCCGAAGATGTTGAAAGCCTAGAGCTGAAAGTTCACTCGCTAGTGTTAGAGCTCATGGGCAAGAAGACCCCAACGATTGGCCTAGAGGGCAAGTTCAGCGTCTACCACTGCTGCGCCGTGGCACTCATTTTCGGTCAAGCAGGCGAGCCCGAGTACAGCGACGCAGTGGTGAATCGCCCAGACGTGCTGAAGATGCGCGCCAAGGTCAATGCAGTCGTGACTGACGGCATCGACGAAGCCGCTGCTGACGTCACGGCGGTCATGAAAGACGGTCGCCGTATTCACATTGAAATTGAGCACGCGATTGGCTCGTTAGAGCGCCCGATGAGTGACAAAGATTTAGAAGCGAAATTTCATTCGCAAGCGGATGAGGTGCTGGGCGCTACTAAGACGCAAGCCTTAATGGATATGGCTTGGCGCATGACGACTATCGAGGACGTCAATGAACTGACGCAATTGGCTGTTTAAATATAACGTACCGCCACAATCTCGTAGTGCTTGGTGCCGCTTGGCGTGACGACTGATATGCTATCGCCTTCGTTTTTACCGATGAGTGCGCGTGCGATGGGCGATGAAAAATTGATGAGCCCAAGTTTGATGCTGGCTTCGTCTTCGCCCACGATTTGGTACTTCACCTCGGCACCGCTGTCCTCATCTTCTAGCTCGACTGTTGCGCCAAACACCACACGTCCACCCGCATCAAGCGAGGAAGGGTCAATGACGGAGGCAGCGCCCAGCTTGCCCTCAATGTCTTTGATGCGTCCCTCGATAAAACCTTGGCGCTCTTTGGCCGCATCGTAGTCTGCGTTCTCGGACAAATCGCCTTGGGCGCGCGCTTCGCTAATGGCATTGATGATCGCAGGACGCTCGCGGGTCTTGAGGTTGATGAGCTCGGCTTTGAGTTTCTCTGCGCCGTTTTTTGTAATGGGGTAAGTGCTGGTTGTCATAGGGGGCTGATTCTATCGTTGAAAACAAGGGTAATTCCGAATATGAAAACTGCAAACTCAGATAAGAATGAAATGTGTTTTATCACTATTTATAAAGGTAACTATCATGATTTCACGTCGCCAAACATTTAAAAACCTAGTTGGCTTTGCTGCCTTAACAACCGCCGCTGTAAGTGCCGTTCAAGCACAAGAGAGCTGCGCTGTGCTCACTAAAGAGAGTCAGACCGCCACAACTCCTGATGCGGCATTGAAGCGGCTAATCGATGGTAATGCGCGTTTTGTTGCTGGCAAAACCGTGAACTGCGATTTGATGAAACAAGTCAAAGAGACCGCCAATCAGCAATCGCCTACGGCCGTCATTGTGGGTTGTATTGACAGCCGCGTGCCACCAGAGTTAGTTTTTGATCAGCGCATTGGTGACATTTTTTCAGCGCGCGTGGCGGGCAACTTTGTGAACACAGACATTTTGGGCAGCCTCGAGTTTGCAACTGCAGCGGCGGGGTCTAAGCTGATCGTGGTGCTGGGTCATTCCGAGTGCGGAGCGATTAAAGGCGCCGTGGATGATGTGAAGCTTGGCAATTTGACGTCGATGCTTGCCAATATTCGCCCATCGCTCGCCAAGCTCAATTACGCTGGCGTACCTAGCTCCAAAGACAAGGCATTGGTGCAAAAAGTAGCTGACCAAAACGCCAAAGATGCGGCTGCGATGATTATGAGCAAGAGCCCAGTCATCGCCGATTTAGTCAAAGCAGGAAAAGTCAAAATTGTCTCTGCCATGCATGACATTGGGACAGGCAGGATTAGCTTTTTTGCCTAGTCTTTCTCTGCAACCTAGGTTATCAATCTCGCATGCATTTGCTGCACCGAGATCACGCCTAGGTTGTCCAGATACTTCATGCCCGCCACAGCGGCTTCGGCTGCGGCGATGGTGGTGAAGGTCGTCACACGCCCCAGTAAGCTGCTCACGCGGATTGCACGTGAGTCACTAATCGCATTGCGCTTTTCTTCCACGGTGTTAATAACCAAACAAATTTGATTATTTTTGATGCTATCTACGATGTGTGGGCGGCCTTGCGCCACCTTGTTCACCACTGCACATGGCAAGCCCGCTGCGCTAATGGCGGCTTGCGTCCCACCTGTGGCTACCAGATCGAAGCCCATATCCAGTAAGGCTTTCGCTACTTTGACGGCACGAGGCTTGTCATTGTTTTTGACCGTCATAAAGACAGTCTTTACAGCGTCCGTTGCACGTGGAATGCGAGTTCCTGCACCGATTTGACTTTTGATAAACGCTTCACCGAAGGTATCGCCCACGCCCATGACTTCGCCCGTCGATTTCATCTCGGGGCCAAGAATGGTGTCCACGCCTGGGAACTTGACGAAGGGGAACACCGCTTCTTTCACGCTGAAGTAGGGTGGTGTGATTTCTTTTGTAATCCCTTGATCGGCGAGAGTGCGACCTGCCATGCAGCGTGCCGCCACCTTGGCCAGTTGAATGCCTGTGGCCTTGCTCACAAACGGCACGGTACGGCTAGCGCGCGGATTGACTTCCAGCACGTAAATCACGTCTTTGCCCTCACGGTGCTGAATCGCAAACTGCACATTCATCAATCCCACCACGTTCAAAGCGCCAGCCATGGCAACGGTTTGACGTTTGATTTCTGTGATGGTCTCGTTGGACAACGAATACGGTGGCAAGGAGCACGCCGAGTCGCCGCTGTGCACGCCCGCTTGCTCAATATGCTCCATCACGCCACCAATCAGCGTTGCGCCCGATGCGTCGCGAATGCAGTCCACATCGCACTCAATCGCGTCGTTCAAAAAGCGATCTAACAGCACGGGTGAGTCGTGGCTGACTTTGACCGCTTCTTTCATGTAGCGCTCAAGGTCGCGCTGCTCGTGCACGATCTCCATCGCACGGCCGCCCAGCACATAGCTGGGGCGAACGACTAGCGGGTAGCCCAAGCTGGATGCGGCTTCCAAGGCCTGCGGCTCGGTACGCGCCGTGGCGTTTGGCGGCTGGAGCAGGCCTAGTTTGTGCAGCAACTTTTGAAAGCGCTCGCGGTCTTCGGCGGCGTCAATCATGTCGGGGGTGGTGCCAATAATGGGAACGCCATTGGCTTCTAAATCCAGCGCCAATTTCAGTGGTGTTTGACCGCCGTATTGCACGATCACACCAATGGGTTTTTCAATTGCGACGATCTCGAGTACATC
>JANPAY010000503.1:0-2735 GCA_031430155.1 Comamonadaceae bacterium | reverse complement strand
AGCGATCAGTACCTCCTATATTCATAGGATAGACGTTTAGTTCGCTCAAGGCAAAATAGCGATGATGAAAATTGCACTTATTGAAGACGATGGTCATACACGCGCTCGCATTGCGAGCTTGCTGGCGCGATGCTTGCCCGATGCCTCGATCATGTCGTTTGAGCGTTTGGCTACGGCACTTGCCTTTGCAGCCCTGCAGCAACAAGACTATTGGTTGGTTGATCTTGGGCTGCCCGATGGTAGCGGTGTGGATTTGATTCGTGCCGTGCGTGCAAAAGATGCGGGAGCGCATATTTTGGTGATCTCGGTGTTTGGTGATGTGGACAACGTGCTGCGCAGCATCGAGGCGGGAGCGAATGGTTATTTACTGAAAGATGCGGTGGATAAAGATTTGGTGGATGCGCTTGCCGCGATGGAGCAAGGCGGCACGCCTCTCTCCCCGATGATTGCTAGTCGCTTGCTGGAGACGATGCGCTCTCCCCACATGTCCACCAAGCCACAACCACAGCAGCCTGTTGCAGTGCCGCACACGGCCTCGGTATTGACACCCAAAGAAACTGAATTGCTCAATTTGCTCTCGCGTGGTTACACCTATGCCGAAGCAGCCGAACTGATGCAAGTAGCGCTGTCAACGATTCAAACCCATGTGCGCGGCATTTATGCCAAGCTAGCGGTGGGCTCTAGAGCCGAAGCGGTGTTTGAAGCCAAAGCCATGGGGTTGATAAGGTGATGCCTCTGGCGCTGCTGCCCTATCACGTCTCAGCGTTTTTGGTCACAGGCGCATCGCTGTTGATGTGCTTGTTGCTACTCGGTCTGTGGCGCGTCAGCGGTCCACCGAGAGAGAGATTTTTATTGTTGGCAAGTCTTGCGCAACTTGTTTTTACGCTGCATCAAATCCCCTTATTTTTTGATAGCAGTCTCTTTGCCAGTTGGATTTGGCGTGCCACGTTTGCAGCTATGTTTGGGCTCTATATGGGGCTGACGGCTTTGGTGATGAACCTCTTGCTCGGCCCGCCATCACGCTTAGTATTGCGGTTGACTAAGCTGTATTTGTGGTTGGTGGTGCCGCTTAGTTTTTATATTTTTGGCATCTCTGATTTCACAGGCTACCTGAGTAGCATCTATGTGCAACATCGCTTAACGCTCAACAATTTAATCGCGCTGCTGATTAATGTCAGCTTAGCTTTAGTCGTCGTGCGTAAGTTCTACGTGATGCAACACCAATTGCTACAAACCCGCATGGATAGTGACTTTGCACTTGAGCGTGCCAAATTGACGGAGCGGCAGCGAATTATGTCGGACATTCACGATACAGTGGGCTCGCAGTTAGTGGGTGTGCTGAGTTTGGTTCGTGCCCATGCGCCTTATGCTCAGCTAGAGACGCACGCAGCAGAGGCGCTGCAAGGCCTGCGTATTGCGATTGATGCGATCCAGCCTGTCAATGGTAATTTGGCCGCCGTGCTGGCAACGTTGCGTCATCGCCTGCAGCCAAGCCTTAATGCAGCCGGCGTGGCGTTGGTTTGGCGTGTCGATGACTTACCACGCTTGGCTGGCTTGTCGCCGCAAAAAATTCAGCATATCCAGCGCATCGTCATGGAGGCGTTTAGCAACGTCATTCAGCATTCGAGGGCAAGCAAAGTCCTGGTGCGAGCGCAGTTAGCGCATGAGTCATCCGATCAACCTCATATTCGCATTTGTATTGCAGACAATGGCGTGGGTCTGCCTGCAAGACTAGGCGCTGGGCAAGGCCTGGCTAACATGCGTCTGCGGGCAAAGGCGATTGGCGCGACGCTGATTTGGCGTAGTGCTCCTCAGACGCCGGCAAGCAGGCCATCCAGTATTGCGCAGCTCAATTTGGCGGGCACCAGTTTGCTTTTGGAATTGCCTTTTATTCCACCGTCACCGATTTAGCCAAATTGCGCGGCTTGTCCACATCCGTGCCGCGTGCCAGCGCGGTGTGATATGCCAAGAGTTGCAGAGGCACCACGTGCAAGAGCGGCGAGAGATCGCCATAGTGCTCAGGCAATCGGATGACGTGAATGCCTTCTTCGCTCTTTATGTGCGAGTCGGCATCGGCCAGCACGTAGAGCACCCCCGATCTAGCGCGAACCTCGTGCATATTGCTTTTAAGCTTGTCAATCAAGCTGTCGTTGGGTGCGACCACGACTACGGGCATTGCCGCAGTGACGAGCGCGAGTGGCCCGTGCTTGAGTTCGCCCGCAGGGTAGGCCTCGGCGTGGATGTAGCTGATTTCTTTGAGCTTGAGTGCCCCTTCCAGCGCCACGGGATAGTGCACACCGCGACCTAAAAACAGCGCGTTTTCCATGCGGGCAAATTGCTCAGCCCACACGATGAGCTGCGGCTCTAGTGCCAGAGCTGCGCTAATGGCAACGGGCAAGTGGCGCATAGCTTTGAGGTGCGCTTGCTCTTGCGCATCAGTCAATCGTCCCTTGGTTTGCGCCAGTGCCAACGTCAGCAAAAACAGCGCCGCCAATTGGGTGGTGAACGCCTTGGTGGAAGCTACGCCAATCTCGACTCCTGCACGGGTGATGTACGAATGCTGGCATTCACGCACCATGGCACTGGTGGCGACGTTGCAGATGGTCAGTGTGTGCGTCATCCCAAGACTTTGCGCGTGGCGAAGCGCGGCTAGCGTGTCGGCGGTCTCACCACTTTGGCTGATCGTGACGACGAGCGTTTTAGGATCGGGTACGCTGGTGCGATAGCGGTACTCG
>JANPAY010000502.1:0-7846 GCA_031430155.1 Comamonadaceae bacterium | reverse complement strand
CTCGTGACTAATGAGCCCGAGTAGCGTCACATAACCGTCAGGGGTCGAGTCGTCACCAAGGCGCGGCAAGTCACTGCGTTTGGCAATCAACGCCGTGCTGTTCATGTGCTCAAGCCCGCCATAACCGTTGTCCATGGCGCGTAGCATAAAGACGTAGCCGCCCTTAGAGCCCTTACTCAGCAAGGCTTGTGGAGGTTTCCCATTTGCACCATGCCAAAACGCGAGTTCCGTTTCAACAATTTTTTGCGTATCCGCCAAGAGCCGTTTTCCATCAAACGTGCTCGCTGCGCCGCTCACCACGAAGCGATGTTTAATGCCGCGTGTGGTGAATGCGCCTTCCCAAAAATCACCTAACTCAAACGGACTGTCGGCTAACTCGTCGTAGCCACTTGCTTGGTAATGATTAACCTTCAGTTTTTGCAGGCTAGTTGCGATTCGCCAATTTTTTATTTGTTCGGATGGTTCAATCACAACTTGCTGAGGTGCATCCTCTTGCCCCGCAACTCGCATAAACAGTGACGTGCCATTGAAGAAGCCGCGCGTGCTATCCAAAAATGCGGTGCGCACCGATGCATCAAAAGCGTACACCTGATAAGTGACCGTAATGGGCTTGGTCGATGTATTCGCCAAACGCCATGTGTTTTTACTCAGTTGGGCGATAGCAATATTTTTGCTGCCTTGCTTGGCCGTCAGCTCTTGTACTTGCTTAGAAAACTCCCGCACCAAATAACTGCCTGGAATCCACACCGCCATGCTGAATGCTTGATTGGGCGCGGGGTCGGGGATGGTGAGTGTGACTTTGAAGAGATGCGCATGGAGGTCATGCAACTCGATTTTGTGCTCAATCATGGGCTCAATTGGCTTTGACTTCAGCCAGCATCTTCTCTAACTGTGCACTGCTAATCGCACCCGGAATACGTGTGCCGTCTGCCAACAAAATGGTGGGCGTTCCCGTGATGCGGTGCTTTTTGCCAAACTCCACATTGCGTGTAATCGCATCGGTGTTGCACTTGTTTGTGCCGCGCAGAGGGACTTCATTCAACATGTAGTCCAGCCACGCTTTCCCCTTGTCGGCTGAGCACCAAATTGCTTTGGTTTTTTCAACTGAATCTGCGCCCAAAATGGGATACAAAAACAAATAAATCGTCGCGTGATTCACCTTTTGCATGTCTGCTTCAAACCTTTTGCAATAGCCGCAGTTCGGGTCTTCAAAGATGGCAATCTTGCGTGCACCCGTGCCCCGTTTGATAACGATGGCATCTTTGAGCGGCAAGTCTTTAAAGTCGATGGCCGTGAGCTTGTTCATCCGCTCTTCGGTCAAGTTTTTGCCTGATTTCGCGTCGATGAGTTGACCGTCAATCAAAAAATTGCCGCCTGCGTCGGTGTAATAAATATCGGTGCCGCCCACACGAACTTCGTATAGCCCCGCCATCGGTGACTTGTTCACTTCGTCAATTTTGGGGAGCTTAGGAATCCGCTCGGCAAGGTTCTTGCGGATCACGTCTTCTTGCGCATAGCTATTGGCACAGGCTAGGACGACAAGTGCGGACAAGATAGTTTTAAGGAGGATTTTCATATGGCTTATTGTGCCCGCTTGATAAGGAAGTTTTTGATGCTACTGGCGCGATTGAGCCACGACATGCCCAGATTGCGTGCACGTGCCAGCAGCACCGAGTCACGTGCAAATAAAAGATGCAATCCATCGGTCACGCCTGCAATGGGAGCCGCCGCCGCTTGGCGCGCCCGCGCATAGCTTTGCAGGGCACGAGTCAGCTTCGTCTGTGTCGGTCTAAAAAGCGGTGAATCACCTTGAAGCTCCTTCAGCGTCTCTGCCAAATGCGCCGCATCCCCTAGCCCCAAATTGAGACCCTGCCCTGCCAGCGGATGCACCGTATGGGCGGCATCGCCAGCGATCACCCAAGTGCCCAGCGTGCTTGACGGCCCTGTCCACTGGTCTGTACGGGTCAATTGCAGCGGCCACAAGGCACGTGGACCGGATAGCTGCAGGACTCCCAAAGCCTTGTTGCAGGAGGCTTCCAGCGCAGCCGTGAAATCTGCATCGCTAGCGGTCAGCATCTCTTTGGCGCGATTCGATTGCAACGACCACACCAGCGCGACCTCATGCCCAGAGTGCCCCTGCATCGGGAGCAGCGCCAACACTTCGCCGCGCTCGGTAAACCACTGACGAGCCGCGTTATCGTGCGGTAATTCGCAAACGAGTCGCGCGGCAACAGCATGCTGCGGATAGCGAATCGTCTCGAACCGAAGACCCAGCTCTGCGGTGATTCGCGAGGCACGTCCCTCGCAGACCACATGTAGCTTAGCTTCGCAGGCAGAACCTTCTGCGAGGCAGACCACACTTGGTTCGCCAGCTACCCGTTCACATAGCGTCGCTTCTAGCGCAGGCACATCCACAATCCAGCTCAGCGCCTCGGCATGTTCGGGTGCGTCCAGCTGCACATGCCCGCCCGCATCGCCAAATACTTGCATAGACAGCACAGGCGTGATCGAGGCAACCGCAGGCCATGCACGAATACCAGTGAGCAAGTCTTTAGATGCGCTACTAAGCGCAAACGCGCGAATGTCTGCGGATTCGGGGTTTGCAGGTTCATTTGACAGGAGCGCCAAGCGAAAACCGCGCTGTACAAGTAAAAGCGCCAGCGTCCGCCCGACAAAGCCCGCGCCATGGATGCAGATATCGAAGGATGGGACTGAAGACGTCATGGGTTCATTGTAAGAAATACTAGGAAATCAAAACGGTATAGTTGTTGCTATGACCACCCTCACCACCCAAATCAACCCCAGAAGCGCAGACTTTATTGCCAATAGCGCCGTCATGAACGCACTTGTCACCGACCTGCAGGCCAAGCTGACTGTGGTCGCCGAGGGCGGCGGCGCTGCAGCCCGTGCCAAACATGAGGCTCGGGGCAAGCTCTTGCCGCGTGAGCGCGTGGATTTATTACTCGATGCAGGCTCGCCCTTTTTAGAAGTCGCGCCCATGGCAGCGTATGCCATGTACCAAGACGCCAAGGGCGTGGGTGCTGCACCCGCCGCAGGCATCATTGCAGGCATTGGCCGCGTCTCGGGCGTGGACTGCATGATTGTCTGCAACGATGCGACTGTCAAAGGCGGTACGTACTTTCCGATGACGGTCAAAAAACATCTGCGAGCTCAAGAGATTGCGCAGCAAAACAATTTGCCTTGTATTTATTTAGTGGACTCTGGCGGCGCGAACTTGCCAAACCAAGATGAAGTCTTTCCCGACCGCGATCACTTTGGTCGCATCTTTTACAACCAAGCGCAAATGAGCTCGCTGGGTATCGCGCAAATTGCCGTGGTCATGGGTTCCTGCACGGCAGGCGGTGCGTACATGCCCGCCATGTCTGATGAGACCATCATCGTCAAAAATCAAGGCACTATCTTTTTGGCAGGTCCGCCACTGGTGAAAGCCGCCACGGGAGAAGTGGTGAGCGCTGAGGAACTTGGCGGCGGCGATGTGCATACTAGGCTTTCTGGCGTCGCCGATCATTTGGCGAACGACGACGCGCATGCACTGGCGCTGGCGCGGCAAGTGATGGCGAACATCAACCGTAGCAAACGTCACGAGACAACGCTAAAAGCTCCGAAAGCACCGCGTTATCAAGCTTCCGAGTTGGTTGGCATCATCCCGAGCGATGCAAAAAAATCATTCGATGTACGCGAAATCATTGCTCGCATCGTGGATGACTCCGACTTCCACGAGTTCAAAGCCCGCTTTGGTGCAACGCTGGTGTGCGGCTTTGCGCACATCGAAGGCATGCCCGTGGGTATCGTCGCCAACAACGGCATTTTGTTTTCCGAGTCAGCGCAAAAAGGCGCTCACTTTATCGAGCTGTGCTGCCAGCGAAAAATCCCACTCGTCTTCCTGCAAAACATCACCGGCTTTATGGTCGGCAAAAAGGTCGAAGCCGAAGGCATTGCAAGGCACGGCGCGAAGATGGTGACGGCGGTCGCAACTGCCAACGTACCCAAGTACACCATCATCATTGGTGGCAGCTTTGGCGCAGGCAACTACGGCATGTGTGGCCGCGCGTTTAATCCAAGGTTCGTGTGGATGTGGCCCAACGCCCGCATCGGCGTGATGGGCGGCGAGCAAGCGGCAAGCGTGCTGGCAACCGTGAAGCGCGACGGCATTGAAGCCAAAGGCGGTGCGTGGTCAAAAGATGAAGAGCAAGCATTCAAGCAGCCGCTACTAGACCAGTTCGAGCATCAATCGCATCCGTACTACGCCTCTGCACGCCTGTGGGACGACGGCATCATCAACCCCGTGGACACGCGGCGAGTATTGGGCTTGGCGCTGTCGGCGGGACTCAATCAGCCGATTCCTGATAGCAAATTTGGCGTGTTTAGGATGTGATTCTATGAAGCAATTTTTTATCTATCTTGCTCTGCTTTGTACATCGCTTGCCCAAGCGCAATCCCCCAATATTCCTATCGATCCGTCGCTGGGCGAAACGCTATTTTTTATACAAACCAGCGATTACAAATTAGAGACCACGCTTTTCAAACCCGATGGTGTGGGGCCGTTTCCTGTTGCGGTCATTAACCACGGACAGGCCTCTGGGAATAATATTTTTCAGCCACGTTATCGCCCCATTCCTGCCGTACGTGAACTGCTCCAGCGCGGTTACGCGGTTGTAGCGCCCATGCGGCACGGGTTTTCCAGATCAGAAGGTGTGGCGGCTAGAAATAACTGTGATGCTGAAAGCAATGGGAACAACCACGCTGTTGATGTCGCGGGCGTTGTCGAGTGGATCAAAAATCAGCCTTGGGCAGATACCACGCGTATGCTGATGCTCGGGCAATCGGTCGGTGGGCTCACCACATTGGCATATATTCAAAATCCCGATCCTGGCTTCAAGGTTTTTGTGAACTTTGCAGGTGGCATTAAATTAACCCAGTGCGCATGGGAGTCTTCTCTTAAAAATACGTATGGCAGCTTTGGTGCTAAAACCAAGGTCGAATCGTTGTGGTTTTATGGGGAAAACGAAAGCTTCTTTCCCCCCAGCGTCATTAACCCAGCGCATAAAGCTTATGTGGATGCTGGCGGCAAGGCAGAATTGATAGCGTTTGGTGTATTTGAGTCAGATGCGCATGCCATGTTTGGCAGTTACGCTGGTCTGCCGATTTGGTGGAATCGCGTCGAAGCCCGTATGACGGCGGCTGGCCTGCCAACGCAAGTGCTCTATCCAAAATACGCCTATAGCCGTACAGCAAGGCCGGCGGCATCGGGCTTTGCAGATCTGACCAACATAGAGAAGCTGCCCTACGCCAACGACGCCATGCGGGCAACGTATCAAAGATTTTTAACGTCTGCCCCGCCACGTGCATTTGCGCTGGATAAAGAAGGCTTGACGGGCTTTGCTTTTGGCGGCGATGATCCTCTCAAACGCGCTATTGAATTTTGCAACCGTAAAGGCAAAGGCGAGTGCAAGCTCTACGCAGTTGACAATGATGTAGTTTGGTTAGAAGAAATTAAATATTAATGATGAAGTTGTTACAAAAATTAGCCGTTGGGCTGTTGGTTCTTCTAGGCGCATGTGCGCATGCTCAAACATTGCTAAAAATAGCAAACAACGGTGTCGCACTTGACGGTTATTTTTATACCGCATCTAGCTCGAAAGCCCCTGCCATTGTGGCTTTGCACGGTTGCGGCGGCATGCTCGAAAAGCGCGGACAACCCAACGCCCGCACGAAGAGTTACGCAAAAATACTCAATGAGCAAGGCTGGCATGTGCTCTTCGTGGATAGTTTGACCGCACGTGGTGTGAAATCAGTTTGTGGCGGCAATAGCCAAGTGACGCAAGCTCAGCGCGTAACTGATGTGCAAGCAGCAGTGGCAATTCTTGCCAAGCGCGAGGAAGTGGACGATTCGCGTATCGGTGTTTTGGGCTGGAGTCACGGCGGTACAGCCGCGTTGATGGCTAACGACAAAAGTGTGACTTACGCGAATGAGCCTCGTGCATTTGTCGCCTTCTATCCTGGCTGCGGCGAGGCAGGTGCACACAAAATGGTGTGGCAACCCGCCAAACCTGTTCTCATGCAATTGGGGGCTGCCGACGACTGGACAAGCCCTCTGCCCTGCCAAAGTTTGGCCGCAAGGTGGACAACCTTGGTGCGGCAGGATACTTATGCTGATGCGCACCACGGTTTTGACGCCGAAGGAACCGTCCTACGCGCTGTTCGTCTCGATACAGCTAAGGGCGCAAAAACGGTTCATACGGGTGGCGATCCCAAAGCTAAAGCTGCTGCGCAAGCCAAACTCATAGCTTTTTTTAAGGATTATTTTCAATGAGTCACCTACTCATTTCCGTGACCGAGCACATTGGTCGTATCACGCTCAATCGCCCTGACGTGCGAAACGCATTCAACGACGATGTGATTGCCGAGCTGACCGAGGCCTTCAAGGACATGGGCAAACGTGATGATGTGCGCTGCATTGTGCTGGCGGCCGAGGGCTCTGCTTTTTGTGCAGGTGCAGATTTAAATTGGATGCGCCGCATGGCGGATTACTCCTACGACGAGAATTTAGCGGATGCAGGCAAACTGGCCGCCATGCTGCACACCATTGCGGCGTGCCCCAAGCCAACCGTGGCACGGGTGCAAGGCGATGTGTATGCAGGTGGGACGGGATTAGTCGCCGCTTGCGATATGGCGATCGCCAGCGACTTGGCACAGTTTTGCGTCAGCGAAGTGAAGATTGGGCTCATCCCAGCCACGATTAGCCCCTACCTCATTCGTGCGATGGGCGTGCGCGCTGCCCAGCGCTATTGGCTCACCGCAGAGCGCTTCTCGGCTGCCGAGGCGCACCGCATGGGCTTAGTGTCAGAAGTCACCAGCATCGATGCGCTGGATGCCGCTGTAGATAAGCTTTGCAAGGCACTATGCCTCGCCAGCCCAGACGCGGTGCGGGCTACCAAAAAATTGATTGATTCCGTCTTAGAAAAACCAATGACTCACGAACTGATCGCGCACACCGTCAAAGAGATTGCGGTGATTAGATCTACGCCGCAAGGCAAGGAAGGTGTGCAAGCATTTTTGCAAAAACGCCTTCCCAATTGGATACAACGCCATTAAAGACTATGTTTAAAAAAATCTTAATTGCCAATCGCGGCGAAATCGCTTGCCGAGTGGCCGCTACCGCCCGCCGTATGGGTATCAAAACCGTGGCGGTGTATTCGGATGCCGATACAAACGCCAAGCATGTCGCCGCTTGCGATGAGGCGGTGCATATTGGCGGCAGCGCACCCAAGGACAGCTATTTGCAGTGGGAGCGCATCCTAGCTGCGGCCAAGCAAACTGGGGCTGAAGCGATTCATCCTGGCTATGGATTTTTATCGGAAAACGACGTATTCGCGACAGCATGTACTGCCGCAGGCCTTGTCTTTATTGGCCCTCCAGCCTCTGCTATCTTGGCGATGGGACTCAAGGCCGAGTCCAAACGGCTGATGAGCGCGGCGGGCGTACCGCTGGTTCCTGGTTATCACGGTGTGGATCAAGATGCTGCACTGTTGCAACGCGAAGCGGACGGTATTGGCTATCCCGTGCTGATTAAAGCCAGCGCAGGTGGCGGCGGCAAGGGAATGCGGATTGTGGACAAGGCAGCTGATTTTGCAGCTAATCTTGCCTCGTGCAAACGAGAAGCCATCAACAGCTTTGGCAACGATTCGGTGCTGATTGAAAAGTACGTGCAGCGCCCGCGTCATATCGAGATTCAAGTGTTTGGCGATACACAAGGCAATTGCGTTTACCTGTTTGAGCGCGATTGCTCGGTGCAGCGGCGGCATCAAAAAGTATTGGAAGAGGC
>JANPAY010000501.1:0-9066 GCA_031430155.1 Comamonadaceae bacterium | reverse complement strand
TGGCGCTTGGACGCACTATAGCTATGGCATTCGGGATGCGTTGTCGATTTTGAAGTGCCCGATCTACGAAGTCCACATGAGCAATATTCATGCACGCGAAGAGTTTCGCCACCATTCGGTCATTGCAGAAATTGCCAAAGGCCAAATCGCAGGCTTGGGCGTGGATGGCTATTTGTTGGCGCTGCGTGCGGCTGTTAAAGACAACCCGGCTAAGTAATCTTTTATGAAGATTGCAGTTTTAGGCGCAGGCTCATTAGGCTGCGCGCTGGGCGGCGTGCTTGCCGAGCACGGCAATGATGTGATCTTGGTCAATCGCAATGCCCAGTTTTGCACGGTGGTCAATAGCCATGGTCTCACACTCAATGAAGGTGGCGTGGCGGGAACAGCTAGAGTGGTACAGCTGCAGGCCATACAGGGTGTGGCTTCCCAGCCTGTTCAAGTCACCCCGTTTGATCTCATAGTTGTGCTCGTTAAGTCTAAAGACACAGACACCGTGGTGCGCTCCGCCTTACCGTGGGTGAGTGAAAGCACGGTTGTGATGTCGCTACAAAATGGGCTCGGGCACGAAGACATCATTGCTGGCATCGTTGGCAAGCACCGCGTATTAGCTGGGAAAACCTACTGCGGCGGTTTGATGACAGCGCCAGGCGTGGTCACGATCGGTATCAAAAACAAAGAAACCATCATTGGTGAGCTAGACGGAAAAATCACGCCTCGCGCCCTCGCCATTGGCAAAGTCTTTTACGACGCGGGACTGCTGACCACTGTGTCGGACAACATCATGGGCGCGATGTGGGACAAGATTTTGGTTAACGTAGCGACGGGCGCTATTACTGGCATTACGCGTTTGGTGTACGGCCTGATGTACCAAGTCCCAGAGCTAGAGGCTACCGCATGTGCTGCTGTGCTAGAGGCGATGCAGGTCGCAAAAGCTAAAGGCATCCAGCTTTCCATCACTGAGCCGAAGGCCGCGTGGGATAAGGCTGGCAAAGGTCTGCCGTTTGAATTTAAAGCATCGATGTTGCAAAGCTTAGAAAAAAATTCGCTGACAGAAATTGACTACATTAATGGCGCCGTAGTAGCAACCGGCAAGTTGCTCGGTCTCCCCACGCCCGTTAATGAAACCTTGGTTGCCTGCATTAAGGGAATCGAGCGCGGACTGCCCTAATGGGCACTCAAAATAATACAAAGAAATAATAAATGGCATTCCCCCATATTAAAGGTAGCACGCAGATCGTGCCGCACATCGGCTATCCCACACACAGCTTTAAAGCACCGATGATTTACAACCCTTACTTCGAGCAAGCAGGAGTGGATGCTGTGGTGGTGCCCATGAGCGTGAAGTCAGAGGACTATGCCGTATTCTTGCCCGTTATCTTTAGTATGGAAAACGTTGCAGGTGCGCTCATCACCATGCCGCATAAAGTGACGACGGTCGCGATGCTGGATGAAGCCTCGCCTACGGTCAAAGTAGCGGGTGCTTGCAACGCCGTAAAACGTGTCAATGGCAAATTGGTTGGCGACATGTTTGACGGCGAAGGCTTTGTGCGCGGCTTGCTACGTAAAGGCATGATTTTGACGGGTGCGTCCTGTCTAGTCGTCGGAACGGGCGGCGTGGGCTGCGCGATTGCGGCATCGCTGGCCAAGGCAGGCATCGCCAGAATCGCGCTGTTTGATATGAACACGGCGTCCATGGACGGACTTGCTTCGCGCTTGCGTGAGAACTATCCCGCGCTCAAAGTAGAAAGAGGTTCAAACGATCCCGCAGGATTTGCTGTGGTCGTCAACGCCACGCCGATGGGCATGGAAAAAGGCGACCCGCTACCGATGGACGTTGACCGCATTGCGCCAACCACATTTGTGGGCGAGGTGGTGATGAAAACCGAGATGACCGCATTTTTGCAAGCCGCCAAAGACCGCGGCTGCCGGGTGCAAGTGGGGACGGACATGCTCTACGAGCAAATCCCCGCGTACCTTGAGTTCTTCGGCTTCCCAACTACCACAGCTGAAAATTTACGTGCGGTGGCTAAGCTTCAATACTGAAGTGACATGCTTGAAATCAATCGTGTGATACTCTTTGTTTTATGAACATCACCACCACAGAAGCTCTGCGCCAACTCTACGCTCAGCCAGCTGACCGAGCAGTCAAGAAACAAATCTCCGCACTAGAGGAGCACTGCAAGAGTTTCATTGCGTTATCACCATTTGCGCTACTGGCAACTTCAGATGCCCTGCACAACATGGATGCCTCGCCGCGTGGCGGTGCGGCTGGGTTTATCAAAGTAGATGCTCTTGGCAGGGTTTTGATTCCTGATTTTCCGGGTAACAACCGCCTCGATTCGCTGGAGAACATCATCGGCACAGGTAAGGTGGGTTTGCTGTTTTTGATTCCAGGTTTTGAGGAAACGCTGAGGGTGAATGGCTCGGCTGTTTTATCACTGGAGCCTGAAGACATTGCGCTGTGCGCGGATGAGCGACGTGCTCCCAAGGCTGTGATTAAGGTGACGGTGGATGCGGCTTATCTGCACTGCGCAAAAGCGTTTTTGCGCTCAAAGCTTTGGGATGCCAGCAGCATTGTTTTGCGCGAAACACTGCCAACCGCGGGGAAGATGATGAGCGACCAATCGGGCGGTTTGCACACCCCTGAGACTCGGGACGATATGCTGCGCCGTTACGCACCAGATTTATAACTTGCTGACAAACCGCACCAGCATGTCGATGCTGTTGCGTCTCAGGCGATCGATTTCTTTTTTGTCCGTGATGTCGCGCTTAAAAATCACTTCAATGGTGGGGCGGTTCGAGACGAAGTAGAGGCTCAGTGCGCTAATCATCATATGCAAATCGAATGCTTCAATGCCAGAGCGGAAGTCGCCGCTGGCAACACCGCGGTCATAAATGCGTTTGAGCAAATCGATGGCTGGTGTGTTCATATGCACGGCAGTTTTAGATAGCTTTAAATACTCGGCGCTATGGATGTTTTCGGTCATCACGAGGCGAACAAATTCAGGATGTGCAAGCTTGTAGTCAATAGAGAAGCTGACTAATTTTTTGAGTGCTTCAACAGGCTCTGCATCATCCAAGTGCAGGCCACTCTCGGCGCTACGTGCTCTTGCATAGGCATCTTCTAGTACAGCCAAATACAAACCTTCTTTACTGCCGTAGTAGTAATAAATCATGCGTTTGCTGGTTTGTGTGAGCGCAGCAATTTCGTCAATACGTGCGCCCGAGAGTCCTTTGTCGGCAAACTCATCTGTGGCGACCGCGATGATGTCGCTCATGGTGCGAGCCGGATCGTTTGTGCGGTGTGCGTCATCGGTGGTTTTGCGGGATGCCATGCTTGGATTCTAAATTGACAAGTTAAATGAGGTTGCGCAAACTGTTGGAGGTTTCACGCAAGATGGGCAGTACTCTTTTAATGGCTGCTTCGCGCTCTTCATGCACTAGTGAAATGGTGACGCTTAGTGCGCCGTGCAGCGTGCCTTTGTGGTCTAAAAGCGGCACGGCAATGCCTCGGTAGTTCATATCGGCTTGGCCTTCAGACACTGCCCAGCCTTGGGTACGTGGCAGCTTTATTTCTATGGCGAGGACTGCCTTGTCTGATATTGTTTTGGAGGTGAAGTTTTTAATTTCATATTGCTCAATCCATTTGACTTGCTCCTCATCGGTGAGATGTGAGAGCATGATTAAGCCCGCGGCCGTCAATGCAGCGGGTAGTCGTTCCCCAGCGCCGTAGCCAGTACTGGTAGAGCGTGATGGCCCTTGCCTGGCCACGTAGATGACATCAGACCCATCAAGCACGCTCATGTAGGCCGTTTCCTGTAGACCTTGAGCAATGCGTTGTAGATAAGGCTGCACAATGCGCGCCAATCTGGATGAATCCAAGAAAGCTTGTCCCAAACGTAAGACGCGCGAGCTAAGCCAATACAGCTTGCCGTCTGTCGCAAGGTAGCCAAGATGCGCGAGCGTGAGCAGTTGCCTGCGTGCTGCCGTGCGAGTTAATCTCGTGCAGTCGGCCGTTTGCTGCGCCGTCATGCGCGGACGTGCTTCACTAAAGGCCTCCAGCACGCCAAGACCACGTGCTAGACCTTCGATTTTGTCTTTTGGGTTCATAGGTGCTTACCCCTTTTTCGTTCGATAATTGTTCTAATATGAGCGATTATCGTTCTATATTTAAGCAAGTGAGATGAACGTGCGATCCTCGAAATAGATAATCGGTTCTTTTTATATGGAGATCTCATGCAAAAACGTTTCGCTCTCAAACTAGTCGCCGCTGTTGCCTTGGCTGCTGCCGCTCTCTCGCCTGTCATGGCACAACAAACGGTCAAGTTCGCCTCCATCGTCGAGCTGTCTGGTGCGGGCGCAAGCTCGGGTACACAGTTCAACAACGGCGCACAGTTGGCGATTAAAGAAATCAACGCGGCGGGCGGCATCTTAGGTCGTCAGATCGAAGTCACAACCAATGACACCACCAGCCAGCCTGGTGTTGCACTGGCGCTAACTAAAAAAGCAATTGACCAAGACGTATTTGCCATTTTTGGTCCTGTGTTTTCCGGCTCCATCAATGTTTCAATGAAAGAATCGCAAAAGGCGGAGATTCCTAACTTCACAGGCGGCGAGGCGGCCAATATCACGACCCAAGGCAACCCGTACATTTTCCGTACCAGCTTTACTCAAGCAACGGCGATGCCAAAGGCCGCCAACTACATCAAGTCTGCCAAAATTAAAAACTTAGTCATCATGTATGTGAATAATGACTTTGGCAAAGGCGGACTCGAGATGGTAAAAAAAGCACTGGCAGGCTCAGACACCAAGATCGTGGGCGAAATTTCTACCGATAGCGCACAGGTCGACTTCTCTGCTGCTGTCATCAAAACGAAACAATCCAACGCCGATGCGCTCTTCATGTACATCAACGAAGATGAATCGGCTCGCGCCCTAAAAGAGCTGCGCAAGCAAGGCTGGACCAAACCCATCATTGGCGAGACCACATTGACAGGCCAAAAAGTGATTGACCTCGCAGGCGAAGCGGCAAATGGCGCTGTGGCGCACGTGGGTTTGACGGCGGATGCCCCGATTCCTGCGCTGCTCAACTACAAAGTCAAGTACTCGCGCGCCTTTGGCCACGATACCGATCACAACGGTATCAAGGGTTACACAGGTGTGTACATCCTGAAGGCTGCGATTGAAAAAGTCGGCAAGTTTGACCGCAAGGCTGTGGCTGCTGCGATGCACGGCATCAAGATTGATGCGACTAAGAACCCAGGCGTTTTGATGAACGTCGGTTTTGACGATAAAGGTGACCTTGATCGCGAGAGTTTCTTGGTTGAGGTGAAAAACGGCAAAGGCGTTGTGGTGGCGGTGTTGCCACCTTTGAATGCGGCAAATGTGAATGCAAAAGTGGGCGAAAAAGCACCTGCTAAAAAATAAGCATTTGGCAGGGTTTCACCCTCTCCCCAACCCCTCTCCCATCAAGGGAGAGGGACTTTCATCCTAGCCCCTAGGTGATTCAAAATGATTGATTTTCTCCAACTTGTTTTCAGTGGTTTTGCCACTGGTTCGATTTACGCTTTAGCGGCGCTGGGCTTTACGCTCCTTTGGCAAGCCGCTGGCACGATTAACTTTGCGCAGGGGGAGTTTGTGATGCTCCCCGCGTTCATGATGCTGGCCTTTTTATCGTTTGGCGCACCGCTGCCACTGGCCTTTGTGCTGACGGCCTTGCTGTCTACAGTTGTACTGGGCTGGGCGTTTAAACGCTCGATTGTTGACCCACTCTTTAAGTACGGCATGATGCAAATTGTGGTGGCCACAATTGGTCTATCTATTGTCATGAAAAATGCGATGAGGGCTGGCTACAGTGCAGAAGCGCATCCGTTCCCCAGCCTGTTTTCAGACAAACTATTCCATGTTGCTGGCGTCACCATCTCAACAGGTGATGTGGGGACCTTGGTCTGTGCTTTGGTCGTGGTGTTTGGTGTCCAAGCCTTCTTAGCCAAAACCGTTACAGGCCGTGCCATGCAAGCGGTTGCACAAAATACCGAGAGCGCCACGGTGTTGGGTATCAATGTGCCAAAAATGATTTTTTACACCTTCGCTATCAATGCGGTGTTGGCGTGCGTCGCCGCAATTTTGGTGACCCCTGTGTACCTTGCTAAATTTGATATGGGTGATTCGCTGGGCACCAAAGCATTCTTCGCGGCCATCATCGGTGGATTCAATAACTCACGCGGTGCGCTCTTGGGTGGTTTGATTGTGGGCGTGAGTGAAAACTTAGCCGCCGCATACATCTCGACCTCATACAAAGACGCGGTGGCACTGGTCGTCTTCATGACCGTGATTTTGTTTAGGCCGCAAGGACTCCTTGGTAAAAAAGAGGAGAGAAAAGTATGAGCAAGAAAAATATTATTTTGAGCTTGATGTTTGCTGCCGTCGTGCTCGGCTTGCCGCCGTTTCTCAAAAACTACGGCGTTTACATGTTCACCACATGGCTGATCTACGTGATCGCCACGATGGGTCTCAATTTGACAGTCGGCTTTGCAGGTCAAAAGTCTCTCGGCCATGCTGCCTTTTTTGGCATTGGCGCGTATACCGTTGCCATCATGATGAAAGCGGGCATCAGCTGGTGGGTGGGCTTGCCCGCCGCTATTAGCCTGTGCTTTGTGCTCGGCATTATTTTGGGCTTTCCAGCGCTGCGTGTGCAAACGATTTATTTGGCATTTGCGACGCTAGGCTTTAACACCGCCGTGTGGTTGGTGATGAAGAATGAAGAGTGGTTGACAGGCGGCTCGTTTGGTTTGAATGGTATTCCACGGCCAGAGATTTTTGGCTTGGATTTGAAGGGCGGCTTGGCGTATTACTACTTCGTGCTCGCTGTGGCTGCTATCGTGACGCTGCTCATGTGGGGGCTGCTCCAATCTCCGTGGGGCAAGGCATTCCAAGCACTGCGTGATAACCCCATTCGTGCCGAGAGCCTTGGCATCGACACACGCAATTACACCTTGCTCTCGTTTGCGATTGGTGCGGTTTATGCGGGCATTGCAGGCGCATTATTTGCGTCTTTGGTTGACTTTATCGAGCCCGCGCCGTTTGCGGTGGGTGCCGCCATCATGATGTATTTGATGGTGGTGGTGGGCGGCTCGGGATATTTCTTAGGTCCGCTTGTCGGTGCGCTTGTCGGTATGGTGGTTCCTGAGTGGATTCGTGATGCGGCTCCTATGTTGGCCAATGGGTATTTGCCGATTTTTGGGTTGACCGTGATCTTGATGATGGTCTGGTTGCCCGATGGTTTGATGAGCATTCCTGATCGCCTCCGCGCCAAACGTGATTCGAAGCTTGCTAGCGCTAAACGCGCCGAAGCCACGAGCAGCATGGCTACCATCATGGCTGAAGGAGAGTCTGAATGAGCTCTCCGATCCTAAAAGTAACAGGCCTCAAAAAAGCTTACGGTGCGATTCAGGCGGTTGGCGGCGTGAGTTTTGAAGTCATGCCAGGTGAAATTTTTGGTGTGATTGGCCCCAATGGTTCTGGCAAAACGACGCTGTTCAATTCCATGCTGGGGCAGATTACGCCCGACGCTGGCACGATTGAACTGAACGGCAAAGATGTCAGCAAATGCGGCCCACTAGCGCTGAGCAGGCTTGGCGTGGGACGTACCTTCCAAACGCTTCAAGTGTTTGGCAAGATGACGGTTCGCGACAACCTGATCGTGGCGGCTCAAGAGCACCAAGGCACGATGCTGAGCCGCATGTTTGCGCCATCAGATTCGGGGCTGGGCGACAAAGCGGATGCGCTTATCAAGCGCTTTCGCATTGAACATGTGGCCGAGTTAAAAGCGGGCAACCTCAGCTATGGCCAGCAAAAGCTGGTCGATATTGCGATGGCGTTTATGGCTGAGCCGGATCTGGTCTTGCTAGACGAGCCTTGCGCGGGTGTGAACCCATCACTCGTGGGCGGCATTTCCACCTTGTTGAAGGACCTGACTCAAAACCCGCATTCGGGCAAAAAGAGCTCGTTTGTGGTGATTGAGCACAACATGGATTTTGTGATGGATTTATGCCATCGCATCATGGTGATGGTGGAAGGGCAAGTGCTGGCAGTCGGTACGCCTGCTGAAATTCGTGGCAATCGCGCTGTGCTTGAAGCCTATCTAGGAGCTTGATGATGACGACTCAAACGACTTCGGAATTTTGTATTGAATTTGATAACGTGCTCGCAGGCTACAAGGATTTCATGATCCTCAACAATCTGAGTTTGAAAGCAAGGCGCGGCAAGATCACACTCTTGCTTGGCCCCAACGGAGCAGGTAAATCGACGGTGCTCAAAACGCTGTTTGGTTTGCTCACACCGCGCCAAGGCAAGGTGCTCATGGACGGCGAAGACATTGGCGGCATTAGCCCCAAAGCCTTGCTGGCTAAGGGTGTCGCCTTTGTGCCGCAAGGGCGAAATTTGTTTCCGCAGCTCACCGTCAAAGAAAACTTGGAGCTAGGTGGCATTACGCTTGGGCAAAAAGTGACGAACGAACGCATCCCCGAAGTGCTGAAGTTTTTTCCACGCGTTGTACAGCGTATCAACAGCCAAGCTAGCGCCTTGTCGGGTGGTGAGCAAAAGCAACTAGAAATTGCACGGGCATTGCTCTTGCGCCCCAAAGTGCTGTTGATTGACGAGCCGTCGATTGGTCTGTCGCCCATCGTCGTGCAAGACGTTTTCAAACTTCTGCGTCGCTTGGCAGATGAAGAGGGCACAACGATCTTGATGGTGGAGCAAAACGTCAAGAGCGCCTTGAAGATGGCGGACGAGGCGATTGCACTCGAATCAGGCCGTTTGGTTTTGCACAAGCGTGCAGACGAGTTATTGGCTGATCCGAATATCGAGCGTTTGTTCTTGGGTGGGCATGTAGCCGCAAAAACCTAAACGGCCTTTTCTAACGCTGTTAATACAAATGCCACGCGCTCCTGCCGTGGCATTTCTATATCTACCATCAGCGCGTCTTCGCACATCTCAAGCGCCTCAAACTGGCTTTGCAAAAGGCTTGCAGGCATATAGTGCCCCGTTTTTTTTGATCTGGCTTCA
>JANPAY010000500.1:0-2410 GCA_031430155.1 Comamonadaceae bacterium | reverse complement strand
ATGAAAACTTGCTTGAAGCCGCTAACATTAGCGAATACGAGCAAATTCATTTGTACAACGTAACCAATGGTGAGCGCTTTAGCACATACGCGATTTTAGCTGAGCGTGGCTCAGGCATTATCTCGGTAAATGGTGCAGCCGCTCACAAAGCAGCGCCTGGCGATATTATGATTATTGCCAGCTATGCGAATTATAATGAACTAGAACTACAAAAGTTCTCTCCCCAACTTGTGTATGTGGACAATCACAACCGCATACAATCTCAACGCAATGCAATACCAGCACAGGCCGCTTAAATGACAATTGATGTAAACGCAGTAAACTATTTAGAAACAATGAAACAAGCGGTGATTGATGCCATCGAAGATATTAAAGGCTTCGATATCACGCCTATGGATGTTCGCAAACTGACGAGCATGACCAGCTACATGATTGTTGCATCTGCAACATCAAGCCGCCAAGCAAAAGCGATTGCCGACAACGTGCGTGAAAAGCTTAAAGAAAAAGGCTATCATATTCGCGGTACTGAAGGCGAAAAAGAGGGCGAATGGGTACTGGTCGATTTAGATGACATCGTTGTTCACATCATGGTACCAACCACACGCGCTTATTACAACCTAGAGCAACTCTGGGGCGAAACTGAAAGCCGCCGTAGCCACATTAAAGCCAGTTAATTCAGCTTGATTTAACACGCTATGAAGCTAAATATCATCTCAGTCGGCCATAAAATGCCCGACTGGGTTGAAACCGCTTGTGCCCAATACATTAAGCGCATGCCGCGTGAGTTAAATCTCATCATCACCGAAATCAAACCCGAAAAACGCGCAGCAGGTAACAGCACCGAAAACATTCAATTAGCTGAAGCCAAACGGATTTTAGAAGCAGTCGGCCGCGATCATATAATCGCCTGCGATGAGCGTGGTGCTGAGTTAACCACCTTGCAATTAGCAGATAAGTTAAGTGATTGGCAAAGCTTAGGTAGAGATATCAGCTTAATCATTGGTGGCGCTGATGGCTTACACCAAACAATCAAACAAAAAGCAGATGTATTGTGGGGTTTATCCAAACTAACCCTGCCACATGCTTTTGTGCGCGTATTACTCTGCGAGCAACTTTATCGCGCCTACAGCGTGACGCAAAACCACCCATATCACCGAGAATAAAAATAGTTAAACAGTTGCGCTAATGATCATTGCTATTGCAAAAAACATTTGACCAAAACGTTTTTAATAGCAGAGAATGTTCAGCCTACACCGTAATTGCAATACTGCAATCAGTTGCATAGTTACAAGTGTGCAACGTTACAATGCTAATCATCCCTGAGGCCCAAATTGACTTATATTGACTCAACCGAACTCAACAGTTTTGTGTCACAAGCTAGGTTAATCATAGGCCCCATTCATCAACGCCAGTTATTGTTAAACAAAAGTTACAGCTTGCGTATTTTTAAGCAAATAGACGCGCAAGGGTGCGAACAGCTCATCTTGCAGTCACTTAAACTACAAAATAGCTTGGGCTTACTGCGCGACCTACACAACCGACGTAAAAACGATCAAAAATCATATTCTGAGCATAAATACTTTCATGGTGCTAGAGCATAACTTGTGCACTTTGCGCCACTAGTGTAGTTGGCATTATGGCAACTTAACAAAAGTTTACACTTGAAACTAAGGCAACTTTTACCATACGGTATTATATTGAACACAAACAAGAGTCTTGTTTAAAACTAGACCAAAATATATCCACCAAAACACAAAAGGGTAACAATAATGGATAACGAAGCACTGATGATGATAGCTCGATTTACGTATCAAGCACGTAAATTACTCGGCCCAGTAGACTCAAACAGCTTAGTCAATAACGCAGAATATCGCGACGAAGTTTTTAGGAAAATCGACGCTGAAGCAGATGAAGACTTGCTAATATTAGCCCTCAATTTACGCATAAAACTGGGCTCACTGATGACAAAATCAGACGTGACAGCACCTGAGAAACCGAAAGAAACCGTCGTAGACAACAGCAGATATAACCGCGGTGCGCGCGGTTAATTGGCTATGTATTTCAAGTGCTGGTAATATCTTGGTCGCTGATAGATCAGACATAAACTTTTATACCTTAGATGACATTTAAGCAGATAACATTTTAACAATCTAACAAGCTGCTAAATTTTAGCAATCTGGTACTTAGCCATGACCAGTAAAATACTCAGTCGTCACTGGTAAAGTTAATGATTTAGAAGGTTTAGCTGGCATCCACTTTAATTTTTTCTGGTTTGGCGCACTAAAGCTGCATAGCAAAGTCATTAGTGGGTACTCAACATTACTTAAGCTATTTTAAAAATCACATTTATGCAAAATGCACCTGCCCTTGTCTGGTTTCGTCGCGATTTAAGAGATTACGATCACGCTGC
>JANPAY010000499.1:0-7114 GCA_031430155.1 Comamonadaceae bacterium | reverse complement strand
CGAAAGGTAGCGCGAAACAACAAAGCACTTATCAGCTACCGCGTCGCTGTAGTTGATAACGTCTTTATGGACGGCATAGATGAGGAGACATCTCGCGCATGGAACGATGCCCTGCAAGCCCTACTGGATAAGGGCTTGCAGATAGAGCACCTCACGCTACCTGAGCTAGCCGAAATTGCCACCATGAACAAAACAGGCGGCTTTAGCCCGATCGAGTCCTACCAGTGGCACAAGGATTTAATAGCAGCGCGGCAGGCTGACTACGATCCTAGAGTTGCCCAGCGCATTTTGCTAGGCAAAGCGGCCAGTGAATGGGATTACCTCCAACTCGTTCGCTCTCGCAACGACTGGATCACGCGCGTCACAGAGAAGTTAACGGGTTTTGATGCCGTGCTCTCGCCTACCGTGCCCATCCTTGCGCCAACCATTGCATCGATTGAAACGGACGATGCCGAGTTCTTCCGCGTCAACGCCCTCCTGCTGCGCAATCCCAGCATCGTCAATTTGTTAGACGGCTGCGCCATCGCGCTCCCCCCGAACCTGATGCTTTGGCATGCGGCCTTGCATGATGATGCCATCCTAAATCTCGCCTTGCGCGCAGAAGAAGTATTGACCGCCTAAAATCAAGCCTATGAAAATTGCCATTATTGGTGCGGGGATCATTGGGGTCACCACCGCCTACGAATTAGCTGCCGACGGTCATGAGGTTCATGTCTTTGAGCGCAGGAACAGTGCCTGCGAAGAAACTAGCTTTGCAAATGCCGGTGTCATCTCCCCTGGTTACGTCACCCCGTGGGCCGCACCGGGTATGCCGTCCAAAGTTTTGAAATATCTCTTTCAAAAACACGCCCCCGTTCGCATCAAGCTACCCTTCAAGCATGGTGAGTTGGGCTGGATGGGGCAGTGGCTCAAAGCCTGTAAGCCTGCTACCTATGCCAGCGCACGTAGTGCCCTGCAAAGCCTTGCCAGCTATAGCACGGAGCGGCTACAGCACCTTAGCAAGACGCTTGAATTAGAGTACGACCGCGCGCAAGGTTATATGGTGTTGCTGCGCGATGCGAAGGAGTTCGACCGCATTCAAGCTAGCCTCAAAGTACTGAATGACGCTGGCTTTGCACACAAGATGTTGGACGCTGCCGCAACGCGCAAGATTGAACCCGCACTCAGCACAGCGACCACGCTGCACGCTGCACTGCACCTACCCAACGATACCGTCGCCAATTGCCGCCAGTTTGCCTTACTACTACGCGAGAAAGCTCAAAGCTTGGGCGCACAATTTCACTTTGGCACTACGGTAAGCCATATCCAGCAAGGCTTGCCGCGCATTGAAGTGCATCACGATAAGGCTGATGCCGCACGAGTATTCGATCACGTTGTCATCTCTGCGGGTGTTGAAAGTGCTGCGCTACTCAAACCACTGGGTATTCATATTCCATTGATTCCCGTTTACGGTTATTCAGTCAGCGCACCCGTGCGTGAACCCATGGATGCACCCATTTCTGGCGTGATGGACGAGCGCTACAAAGTCGCGATTTCGCGCATTGGCAATCGAGTACGCGTGGCAGGTGGCGCGCAGATTGGTGGCGAGCCCGCTCGCATCAATCAAACCGCGATTCAAACCCTCTACAAAGTGCTGGACGATTGGTTCCCTGCGGCAGCGGACACCAAAGGGCAAGTGCAAGTTTGGAAGGGCGCTCGCCCCATGCTGCCTAGCGGGCCACCGCGCGTGGGCACAAGCGGTGTGCCAAACGTATGGCTTAACCTTGGGCACGGCTCTAGCGGCTGGGCCTTGGCCTGCGGTAGCTCACGACTTTTAGCAGACAAGCTTGCTGGACGCAAACCTACCATTGATTTTTGAAACCCCATCCTTTTTTAAGAAGAGACACCATGACCACAAAAGAAACTCCAGCCGCCAGCTCCAACGGTTTATCAAAACTCATTTTTGCCAGCCGGTGGTTGCAAATGCCACTGTACTTGGGACTCATCGCAGCGCAAGCGGTCTACGTCTTCCATTTTGGCGTCGAGCTCTATCACCTCATTGGCGCAGCATTTGGCAATCAAGGCGACATTGATGCGCTGGTCAAAGGCATCGGGTACGCATCCGAGGCCAAGGTCGTGGCACTCAACGAGACCATCATCATGCTGGTCGTTCTGGCGCTTATCGACGTGGTGATGATCTCCAACCTACTCATCATGGTGATTGTGGGCGGCTACGAGACCTTTGTAAGCCGAATGAACCTGCAAGATCATCCCGATCAACCCGAGTGGCTCAGCCACGTGAACGCCAGTGTGCTCAAGGTCAAGTTAGCCACTGCCATCATTGGTATTTCGTCGATCCACCTGCTGAAAACCTTCATCAATGCTGCTAATTACACCGAGCAAGTCTTGATGTGGCAAACGCTGATCCACATGACATTTTTGTTTAGTGCGATGGCGATTGCCTACACCGATAAATTAATGTCGCATAGCGATGCTTCTAAGCACTAAGAGAAAAACATGACCTCCTCCACCACATCGACCACCACCATCCAAGCCGCCGACCTGATTGAGTCCATCTCTGCCGCGCTGCAGTACATCAGCTACTACCACCCCGCGGACTACATTGCGCACCTTGCCCGCGCTTACGAGCTGGAGCAAAGCCCTGCCGCCAAGGACGCGATGGCGCAAATTTTGACGAATAGCCGCATGAGCGCCACGGGTCACCGCCCGATTTGCCAAGACACGGGCATCGTCAATGTGTTCCTTAAAGTCGGCATGGGCGTTCGCTTTGCGGGCTTCGATGCATTTGGCAATGGCTCACTAGACGACGTGATTAACGAAGGCGTGCGCCGTGGCTATAACCACCCAGACAACACACTGCGTGCCTCCATCGTGGCCGATCCACAGTTCCTGCGCAAAAACACCAAAGACAACACACCAGCGGTCATCTTCACCCAGCTCGTACCCGGCAACACGATTGACATCACCGTGGCGGCCAAAGGCGGCGGCTCGGAAAACAAATCAAAGCTGGTCATGATGAACCCTGGTGATTCGATCGTGGACTGGGTTTTGAAGACCGTGCCCACCATGGGCGCAGGCTGGTGCCCACCGGGCATGCTGGGTATCGGCATTGGCGGTACAGCCGAAAAAGCCGTACTGATGGCAAAAGAAGCGCTCATGGAAGACATCGACATGTACGAGCTGCAAGCCAAGTCCAGCAAGGGTTTGCCACTGACGCAAGTAGAAGAGTTACGCTTAGAACTTCATGAAAAAGTGAACAATCTCGGCATTGGTGCACAAGGCCTAGGCGGCCTCACCACGGTGCTGGACGTCAAGATCAATCTGTACCCCACGCACGCCGCCAGCAAACCCGTCGCGATGATTCCCAACTGCGCTGCCACGCGTCACGCACACTTTGTCCTTCGCGGCGAAGGCGCGGTCTATCTCGATCCGCCAAGCCTTGATTTGTGGCCGAACGTCAACTGGACGCCTGACTACGTCAAGAGCACCCGCGTTGACTTGAATACGCTCACCAAAGATGAGGTTGCTAATTGGAAACCTGGTCAAACACTACTCCTAAACGGCAAGATGCTCACAGGTCGCGACGCGGCGCACAAGCGCATTCAAGACATGCTTGCTAAGGGCGAGAAGCTACCCGTGGACTTTACCAACCGCGTGATCTATTACGTCGGCCCTGTCGATCCCGTCGCTGGCGAAGCCGTCGGTCCCGCAGGCCCGACCACTGCTACTCGGATGGACGGCTTCACAGAAATGATGCTGGCACAAACGGGCTTGATCGCCATGATTGGCAAAGCCGAGCGCGGCCCCGTTGCCATCGAAGCGATAAAAAAGCACAAGAGCGCGTACCTGATGGCCGTTGGCGGCGCAGCTTACTTGGTGAGTAAAGCCATCAAAACTGCCAAGGTGGTGGGCTTTGCGGACATGGGCATGGAGTCCATTTATGAGTTCGATGTGGTCGATATGCCCGTGACCGTGGCCGTGGATGCGGGCGGTACCAGCGCCCATATCACGGGGCCTGCCGAGTGGTCATCGAGGATTGCTACAGGTGAGTTCAAAGGCATTGGCATCAAAGGCTGATGACATGATGGACGCAATCACCCCGATTGGCGTCTTTGACTCAGGCATTGGCGGCTTGTCGATCCTGAAATGCTTGCGTGAAGCGCTGCCGCACGAGTCCTTTGTTTACTTTGCCGACAGCGCCTACAACCCGTATGGCGACAAATCCGATGCTGAGGTGATTACGCGGTCGTGTGCGGTGACCGAAGAATTGATTACCCAGCACGCTATCCGCGCACTGGTTGTCGCTTGCAACACGGCAACGGCGGCGGCGATTCATCTGCTGCGTGCACGTTATCCAGAGCTTGCCATTGTGGGCATTGAACCTGCGCTCAAGCCTGCGGCAGCGGTCACCAAGACCAAACGTATCGCGGTGCTGGCGACACGCGGTACGCTGGCAAGTGCTAAGTTTTTAGCACTCAAAGAATCGCTAGATGCTCAAGCAGAGTTTGTCTGCGTCCCTTGCATCGGCTTAGCTAATTTGATTGAGCGCTATGCCGTGGGCACAGCAACCGAGCAGGAAGTGGAACAAGCTTGCGCCAGCTTTTTAGCGCAAGCGGGCGAGTTCGACACGCTGGTGCTCGGCTGTACGCATTACGCATTAATTGAGCCGATTTTTTACGCACTTGTGGGCAAAGATGCCAGCATCGTCGATAACGGCGAAGCGGTTGCTAAGCGCCTGGCGGCACTGCTGCAAGCCACACCCCATATGGCCTCTGAGCCAGCTTTGATATTGACTGGCAGCGGCGATCACACCTTGTTACAACTGGCCGCTAAGCGCTGGTTATCATCATGAAATGAACACCCGCACCACGCTTCACGCCCCCGCCTTCATCGCCCCGATTCGCTACACGGATGCGGCAGCAGCATTAGCACAAATTCAAGCGATCTATCAATCTAGCGTTTCGCATCTGCGCCAATCGTTCCGCGAATTCGTGACAGGCACTGACTTCAAAACCCATGTCCGCGCGTGCTATCCCTTTGTGCGTCTGCAGACGGAAACGGTCTCGCGTTTGGAGACAACAAGCCGCCTCAGCTATGGCTTTGTCGCAGGGCCTGGCATGTACGAGACCACACTCACAAACCCCGATCTGTTCGCGGATTATTATTTGGAGCAATTGACTTTGCTTTTGCAAAATCATGGCGTGGCGCTTGAAGTGGGCATTAGCAATCAACCGATTCCTGTTTACTTTGCGCTGTTGGCTAGCGACCCTATCGAGGGCTCACTCACACCCGAGCGCCGCGAGCTATTACGCGATGTCTTCGATCTGCCAGACCTGACCTCGATGGATGACGGCATTGCCAACGGCACGTGGCAAAGCAAACGCGGACAGCCTGAGCCGCTGTCGTTGTTTACGGCGCCGCGTGTGGACTACTCGCTACAGCGCCTGCGCCACTACACGGGCACTGCGCCAGAATGGTTTCAAAATTTTGTGCTGTTTACCAACTACCAGTTCTACATTGACGAATTTGTGAAGCTGGGACGTGAGGCCATGCAAGATCCGAACAGTCCCTACATTGCTTTTGTAGAGCCTGGCAATGTCGTGACGCGCCGCGTAGGACTCTCAGCCGAAGCACTCGACAAGCTAGGAAGCCCACCGCCGCGCTTGCCGCAAATGCCCGCTTACCACTTGATGCGAGAAGATAGAAGCGGCATCACCATGGTCAACATTGGTGTGGGACCCGCCAACGCCAAAAACATTACCGATCACATTGCCGTGCTACGCCCTCATGCGTGGGTGATGCTTGGGCACTGCGCGGGTCTGCGCAATACGCAGCAGCTAGGCGACTACGTGCTGGCACACGCCTATGTACGCGAAGACCATGTGCTGGACGAAGAGCTGCCACTGTGGGTACCGATTCCCGCCTTGGCTGAAATCCAACTGGCGCTAGAGCATGCCGTGCAAGACATCACCGAATGCGCAGGTGCCGACCTCAAACGCATCATGCGCACAGGCACGGTGGCCAGCACCGACAACCGCAATTGGGAGTTATTGCCAGGCAACACGTCGCAAAAGCGTTTTAGCCAAAGCCGTGCTGTGGCGCTCGATATGGAGTCCGCCACGATTGCCGCCAATGGCTTTAGATTCCGCGTGCCCTACGGGACGCTGCTCTGCGTGAGCGACAAGCCGCTGCACGGCGAAATCAAACTGCCTGGCATGGCGAATCATTTTTATAGTGAACGCGTCGGCCAGCATTTAAGAATCGGCATTCGCGCGATGGAGTTACTCCGCAGCAGCGGTGTAGAGCATTTGCACAGCCGAAAACTGCGCAGCTTTGCCGAGGTGGCATTTCAATAGATTGGCGGGGTTGGGCTCACCGCCCCTTAAAAATACTGCCCAATACGCCGCGCAGCACCTGACGCCCCACCTCGCGCCCAATCGCGCTGGCGGCAGACTTGACCATTTGCTCGCCAGGCGTCACGCGACTATGTTTGCTGCCACCGCCAAAGATGCTCCCCAAGCCCCCAACAACCGAGCCTAGGAATCCACCACCCTCGGAAGCCTTATCTGCATTGGCCTCTGGGGCATCCGCATGGGATGCTTCTTTTGTTGACATTTGCGCTGCGGCTCGGCCTGTCAATTTTTCATACGCCGATTCGCAGTCTAGCGTTTTTTCGTACACGCCTGCCACGATGGAGCTGGCGATTAAAGCCGTGCGCTGCTCGCTGGTAATCGCGCCAATTCTGGATGCAGGCGGAATCACAAACACGCGCTCGGTCACGCTGGGTCTTCCCTTCTCGTCCAGCAAGCTCACCAGCGCTTCGCCAACGGCTAATTCTGTGATGGCGGTTTCAATGTCTAACTTTGAGTTTTGGCGCATGGTCTCGGCTGTCGCCTTCACCGCTTTTTGATCGCGCGGCGTAAAAGCGCGTAGCGCATGTTGAATGCGATTGCCTAATTGCGCGAGCACCGAGTCAGGAATATCCAGCGGATTTTGCGTCACAAAATACACACCCACGCCTTTAGAGCGCACCAACCGCACGATGAGTTCAATGCGTTCGAGTAGCACTTTGGGCGCATCCGCAAATAACAGATGCGCTTCGTCAAAAAAGAAA
>JANPAY010000498.1:0-6237 GCA_031430155.1 Comamonadaceae bacterium | reverse complement strand
TAAAATAAAAACGCGTGCCTGAGTGGTGAAATTGGTAGACACAGCGGACTTAAAATCCGCCGCTTCGTTCATAGCGGGCGTACCGGTTCGATTCCGGTCTCAGGCACCACCCCTTTTATTTTTGTTGTACGAGAGGCTCTTCCATCATGCAAGACCACAATCAGCCACTCGAAATGCACATCCACGGCGATGTGCCTTGCCGCCAGGGCATTACCACTGCCGAAATCGAGTCTGCGCTCGCGCCCCTGATTGCCTACACCAAACGCCACCACGCAGCGCAAGGCGGCTCCAGCCTCTACGACGAAGAGCCGGGCATTCAATTTACTGAGCCCGACCACGTGCTGCATTTTTGCTGGAGCGTCGCGGGCGACATCGATTTCCGCGAAACGCTAGACGAACTCGTGATGGGTTTGAATGACATCTCGCGCGAAGGCGCAACGCTAGAAGTCAGCTTTTATGACCTCGAGTTTGACGATGAAGATTTCGACGACCACGCCAGCAGCGAAAGCGCGGAAGGCGAAGAGGAAGACGACTCCCGCGATGATTTCTTTGTGTTGTTTGTCGGCCCCACACCAGCCGCCATCATGCAAGTCCAGCGCGACCTCTTGGTGCGCGACGTCACCATGCTCATGGAGCGTCACTTCGAAAAAGAAGAAATGACGCCCGTGGTCGAAGTGATCGACAAAATGTGGGAAGGCAGATTTAAAGCACTGGTCAGCTCCCTTAAGTTCCCAAGCTACGCCAAAGGCAATGCCAACAACCTAGGCGGTAATGGTGGCAACGGCACGCACGGCTTTGGCGGTCATGGCGGTCGCAAATCCCGCCACTCACACTAGGCAGCCATTTGCACTAAGTGGGCCTGCGCAGCACCCATTTAGCAAACAAATGAACCGCATCGTCTACATAAGTAAAGACGACGGGGATGACCAACAAGCTTAAAAAAGTGGATGTCACCAAACCACCAATGACCGCTGTTGCCATGGGCGACCTAAACGAAGGATCGGCGTTACCCCAGCCCATTGCCACAGGCAGCATGCCAGCCGCCATTGCGATAGTTGTCATCACGATCGGTCTTGCACGCTTGTGACAGGCATCTAACAGTGCATCTAATCGCGTCATTCCCTGCACTTTACGAGCCAAAATAGCATACTCCACCAGCAAGATCGAATTTTTTGTGGCAATGCCCATCAACATAATCAATCCAATCAAAGAAGGCATCGAAAAGCTTTTATCCGTCAATAACAGCGCGATAAAAGCACCTCCCAGCGACAGCGGCAGCGCCGCCAAAATCGTACCTGGCTGCATAAAGTCTTTAAACAAAAGCACCAAGACGATGTAGATGCACAGAACGCCCGTCAACATGGCCCAGCTGAAACTTGCAAACAGTTCATCCTGCACCTCAGCATCGCCCACTTCCACTTGGCGCACGCTAGGAGCCAAATGTTTCACGCTGTCTAACTTTTGAACAGCCTCTTTAACATCTCCAAGCTCCATGTTCGATAGTTCGATTTCAAAATTAACATTACGCGCACGGTCATAGCGGTTAATTTCAGCCAGGCTACTGGCAATCTCTAGCGTTGCCACCTGCCCCAGCATCACAGTTGGGCTACCCTGCTTGGAGCTAGGCACTGCAATGCGTGAGAGCCAGCCAAGATCTTGCCGCGCGACTATATCTAACTTCACCATGACGGGGACTTGCCGTTGTTCCAAATTAAGTTTTGGCATATCAACGTCGTAATCACCCGTTGTCGCGATGCGCAAGGTCTCGCCCATAGCGGCCGTGCTCACACCTAGATCAGCCGCTTTGGCAAAGTCGGGGCGAATCATAATTTCGGGACGGACAAGCGAGGCACTCGATGTAATGGAACCCACACCGCTGAGTGTTCGCAAATCACGCTCCACTTGCAAGGCGGCTTGCGTGAGGGCTTCTCGATCATCACTGGTCAGCACTAAAACATATTTTTCGCCCGAAGCACCCAAGCCAACCCGAGTCCGCACCCCTGGTAATTGGCTTACGGCGCTGCGCAATTGATCTTCAATTTCTTGTTTTTTAATAGGTCGCTCACTGCGCGAGGCCAAAGTAATGGTCAACGTCGCCTTACGCGTTTCGGCAATGCCCACGGGAGAGAAAGGATCCCCGCCCACAGCGCCTGCGCCAACAGTCGTATAGACCGATTGAATATACGGAATGCCCACAATCAGCAAACGGGTTTGCTCTGCAACGACCAAGGTTTGCGCCAGCGTGCTCCCCGGCGGCAGCTCTATATTGACTTGAGTTTGTGAGAGATCGTCTGGCGGAATAAAACCTTGCGGTAAGAGCGGTATCAGCATCACAGAACCCACAAAAAAAGCACCCGCAGCCAACATCGTCCACATACGTCGCTTTAAGCACCAAGCGGCCCAAACCATATAGTGCCTCATCATCCAGCCATCGACCTCTTGCTTTTGCACCAAAGGCTTAAGCATATAGGCCGCCATCATGGGTGTGAGCGCACGTGCCACCACCAGCGAAGCGAACACCGCCAATGATGCCGTCCAACCAAACTGTTTAAAAAACTTGCCGGCGATCCCACTCATAAAGGCGGTGGGCAAAAAGACAGCTACCAACGTAAACGTCGTGGCAATCACGGCTAATCCAATCTCGTCAGCTGCTTCCATCGCAGCTTGGTAAGGGGACTTCCCCATCCGCAAGTGCCTGACGATGTTTTCGACCTCCACAATCGCATCGTCAACCAAGACTCCCACGACCAAACTAAGCGCCAGCAAAGTCACCACATTGATGGAAAAGCCGAGGTAGCGCATGCCAATAAAAGCAGGAATAACCGATAGCGGCAGTGCTATCGCTGAAATAAACGTGGCACGCCAATCACGCAGAAAAAACCACACCACTAGCACCGCCAAAATCGCGCCCTCGTATAGCAACTTAAGCGAGCCTTGGTAATCCTCCTCGACAGGCTTGACGAAATCAAATGCTGTTTCAATTCGAATGTTGGGGTGCGCCGCACGTAGCGCGGTGAGAGCTTTGGTCACGCCTGTACCCACTTCCAATTCCGAAGCACCGCGGCTGCGTGTCACCTCAAAGCCCACCACGCTTTTGCCATTTATTAAAGCAGCAGAGCGCGGCTCTTGAACCCCCTCCTTAATCGTCGCCACACGACTAAGCTTAATTTTTCGCCCATCGGCTAAGTTAATAGGTAAATTGCCTAAGGCTTCAGCCGACTCAACCGTACCGATTGCACGCAACAACTGCTCTTGACCTGCGACATCGGCACGGCCTCCCGAAGCTTCAATCTGAACACTCTTCAACCCACGTGAAATTTCAGCTGCCGTTGCATTCAGCGCTAATAATCGCAGAGGATCTAAGCTGACTTGAACCTCACGATTCACGCCTCCCACCCTCGTCACGGCACCGACACCGTGTACGCTGATTAAGGTTTTCATCACCGTTTGGTCAACAAACCAAGACAGAGCTTCGTCGTCCATGTTCGGCGCAGTAATGGTGAACGCCAGCACTGGTAGGCCCGCTAAATCGAGCTTACTGACGACGGGATCACGCATATCTGCCGGTAGGTCAGATCGGACTCGCTGCATGGCAGAGCGCACTTCATCCAGTGCCTCTTGCACCGGCTTTTCGATATGGAATTCGGCCGTGACCGTGACCGCACCGTCTTGCACCTTGGTATAGATGTGTTTCAGGCTTGGCAGAGAAGCTATCGCGTTTTCGATCTTGCGCGCAACCTCTGTCTCTAGCTGCGCTGGGGCAGCGCCTGGCATTAAAGCGACCACATTGATGGTGGGCAAATCTAAATCAGGATAATTTTGTACCTTCATGCTCGAAAAGCTTGCTAGACCCGCGATCGTGAGCAAAACAAACAGCATCAGTGCTGGCACAGGATTTTTAATCGACCATGCTGAGACGTTAATGCCGCCTGCTTCTGAATGTGGACCGCTCATGGTTTGGCCACTTTTACCGTATCGCCGTCGGCCAAAAATGCTGCGCCACTAGCCACCACTTGATCGCCACTTTTTAAGCCTTGTTTAATTGCAATCCAGTCAACGCCCGCTATTTGAACTCGCGCCCCCGTTTGCACCTTCACCTGCGTCACTTTGTTATTGGTACCCAACACAAATGCATAGCTAAATCCATCGCGCTGCACTAAAGCGCTTTGCAACACACTGAGTTGTGCAATCGATCGTCCCACCAAAAATTCGCCCCTTGCATAGGCACCAGATCTGAGGCCAGCCCGCAGGGCCTGCTCCGCCGCAATATCGACATATGCAATGGCAATACGGCTTGCTGGATCGATGGTGGGCGCGACTTGGCGCACGACACCCCGCACTTGCCCAGCCAATAGCACGGTCATGCCAGGTTGGATACTGCCAATTTCGTTGCTACTCAGCTCGGCTCGCCACTCCAATCGGCCTTGCCGAATCAAACGAAACAACTCACCGCCCTGCGGCACGACAGCACCTAGCATGGCTGTTTTGACGCTAATCACGCCATCATCTGGCGAGACAACATCTGTCTCTTTCAGCAACAACTCGGCAGAGACTTGCTTCGCTTTGGCAGCACGCACCCTAGCCAATGCCGCCTTTTCTTGGCTATAAATTTGTACTAATTGCACCGTGCTGAGCGTGCCGCTTTTTTCATCCTCTCGTGCCTTACCCGCCACCGCGACCGCTTCAGCAGAATTAGCCTCCGACTCAGCCACCAAGGCTTTAGCCACTTCGAGCTCCGCACGCGCACTGTCGGTTGATAGCTTGGCTAGCAATTGCCCTTTCTTCACGGTATCGCCCATTTGCGCCAACACTTGAAGCAAACGATATCCGCCTGCCTCCACGCTCACGCTCGCCTCCGCCCAAGGCGCTATCGACCCATTGGCAACCAAGGTGTTGGCCATAGGCTGCATAGCGGGCATCATTAACTTAACGGCCAAGGCAGGCTTAACGCCTGTCGTGTTGCCAGCTGCAGTTTGCGCTATCGCACTCACAGCTAAACAACACAGTAGCGTTAAAACAACCGCTGGTGCAAGATAACGCCGCATAGAAGCCCCCTAAAATTGAAAGATGAATTTTAAGTCCCCTTCCAACACCCACGATAAAGTTGCCAACGCAGCGCCAACAGATAAACCCAGTAACTTCCTGCGTCAAATCATCGAGCGCGATTTAGCCAGTGGTGCTATCACCCACGTCGTCACTCGCTTCCCGCCCGAGCCCAATGGCTATTTGCACATTGGTCACGCCAAAAGTATTTGCCTCAATTTTGGCCTTGCGCGTGACTATGGCGGCGTCTGCCATTTGCGTTTTGACGACACCAATCCCGAGAAGGAAAGCCAAGAGTTTGTCGATGCCATCATTGATGCCGTACATTGGCTAGGATTTGATTGGACGGAGGCTGGCAAATCCCATCTCTACTTAGCCAGCGACTACTTCGGCACCATGCACCAAGCGGCGGTGCTCTTGATTGAAGCAGGCCTTGCCTACGTAGACGAGCAAACGCCAGACGAGATGCGGGCTAATCGTGGTGACTTCGGCAAAGCGGGTGTTGACAGCCCGTTCAGGTCGCGCACCGTTGCCGAGAACTTAGCCCGTTTTACCGAGATGAAAGACGGCAAGCTGGCGGATGGCTCAGCCGTGCTACGCGCCAAGATTGACATGGCACACGCCAACATCAACATGCGCGACCCTGCGCTGTATCGCATCCGCCGCGCCACGCACCACCACACGGGCGACGCCTGGTGCATCTACCCCATGTACACCTTCGCGCACCCGATTGAAGACGCGATTGAAGGCATTAGCCACAGCATCTGCACGCTAGAGTTTGAAGACCAACGTCCCTTCTACGACTGGCTGCTGGCAAGGCTTGCCGAGGCGGGGTTGTTCAAAAATCCACTGCCGCATCAGTATGAATTTGCGCGGCTCAATTTGAGCTACGTCGTCACCAGCAAACGCAAACTCGCGCAACTCGTGAGTGACAAACACGTCAGCGGCTGGGACGACCCACGCATGCCCACCATCGTCGGACTGCGCCGCCGCGGCTATACGCCCGAAGCGCTACAACTCTTTTGCGAGCGCATAGGCGTGACCAAAGCCGATAGCTGGATTGACTACAGCACGCTAGAGGGCTGCCTGCGCGAGACGCTGGACGCGACTGCGCCGCGTGCGATGGCGGTGCTTGATCCCATCAAACTCACCATCATCAACTTCCCCGCAGGCCACGTGGAGCCTTGCTCCGCA
>JANPAY010000497.1:0-1719 GCA_031430155.1 Comamonadaceae bacterium | reverse complement strand
CACCCACTGCTCTAGCGGAAGTTTGGCAACTCGCGCTTTGGTGAGGCACACAATGCTGTAAGGCGTCGGTTTTTTTAAGCACCATGCGGCGTAGCTGGTTTCTACATCGCGTTCAGCCGCAAATCTCAAAATCATCTCTTTGGCTTCTGGATTGGTGACCACCCGCTTCAAAATACCATCCAAAATGAAGTATTGCTCCATGTCGTGCACGCCTTGGTGCAGCAAAAAATCCCCTTTATTGCCATCCACCACGGTTAAATAGCTCTCCAACTCGGCCGTTTGCTCATCATTTAGCTCGTGCAACAGCGCATTTTGCTTGAGCTGCACGCGGATGACATTTTTATCAGGATGTTGAGAAACGGAGGGCATAGGTCATTGAAAGATATAGCGGAAATTGACCCAGATCAAGGATGCGTTGGTCGGTGATTCCTATGATAACTGACTGTGCTGCATACACTTTTACTTAAGCCTTTTGAGGAGAGATTTTAAAATGACAACCGAGACTCAAGCAACCGAGATGACCGATGGTTTTCACCTCGTTATCGATGCGTTAAAACTAAATGGAATCGACACGGTTTATGGCTTACCGGGTATCCCAATTACTGATTTGACTCGCAAGATGCAAACTGCTGGCATGCGTGTGATCTCTTTTCGCCACGAGCAGCATGCTGGCAATGCCGCCGCCGCCGCTGGTTTCTTGACGGGCAAGCCGGGCATATGCTTAACGGTTTCGGCGCCTGGTTTTTTGAATGGCCTGACCGCATTGACAAATGCCACCACGAATTGCTTCCCGATGATTTTGATTAGCGGCTCGTCTGAGCGCGAAATCGTCGATTTGCAGCAGGGTGATTACGAAGAGATGGATCAATTGGCGATTGCCAAGCCACTGTGCAAAGCCGCTTTTCGCGTGCTGCACGCTGCGGATATTGGCGTGGGTATTGCCCGCGCCATTCGTTCTGCGGTGTCGGGTCGCCCAGGCGGCGTGTACCTCGACTTGCCAGCCAAGTTGTTCTCGCAAGTCATGGATGCGGCTGCTGGCAAAGCGTCACTCATCGAAGTAGTCGATGCAGCACCTGCGCAAATCCCAGGTCCTGTGGCTGTCGCCCGTGCGATTGAGTTACTCAAAAACGCCAAGCGCCCACTGATTTTGCTTGGCAAAGGTGCCGCGTATGCGGGTGCTGATAACGCAGAGTCTGATGCTGCTATCAAGGCCATGATTGAAAACTCTGGCATCCCGTATCTGCCAATGTCAATGGCTAAGGGCTTGTTGCCTGATACCCACGCGCAGTGCGCCTCAGCAGCTCGTTCCTACGTGCTGGCTGAGGCTGATGTAGTCATGCTGGTCGGCGCGCGCTTGAACTGGCTCTTGTCGCACGGCAAGGGCAAAACATGGGGTGGCGATAAAGCAGCTTCGCGTCAATTCATTCAAATCGACATCTCCCCAACTGAAGCCGATAGCAACGTCGCGATTGCTGCGCCGCTGGTGGGCGACATTGCCTCTTGCGTGGCTGAAATTAACAAAGCGATGGTTGCAGCCAAACTGCCAAAAGCTAATGCTGAGTGGACGAAAACGGTGTTTGACAAGCGCGATGCCAACGTTGCCAAGATGGCGATCACTTTGCAGGCTAATCCAAGCCCAATGAACTTCCATAGCGCTTTGAATGTGATCAAAAACACGATCAAAGCCAACCCGGACGCGATCTTGGTGAACGAAGGCGC
>JANPAY010000496.1:0-1588 GCA_031430155.1 Comamonadaceae bacterium | reverse complement strand
GGCTCTGCCAGACGCGGACGCTCTATGTCAAAACCTCCAAATAACAGCCGAAGGCTTAGAGCTCAAAGGCACGGTTCTGGTAGCTACCGAAGGCATTAATTTGTTTTTGGCTGGCCGCGAGGCACGCATCGATCAGTTTGTGCGCCAGTTGTTGGAAGATAGTCGATTTGCCAATTTAGAGATCAAACGCAGTTGGTCAGAGACCCAACCGTTTCGGAAATTGGTCGTTAAAGTAAAGAACGAAATCATTCGGATGAATCACCCCACGATCAAACCTAGCTTTGATCCTGCTGCCTCAGTCAGAGCCCCAGCGGTGGATGCCAAAACGCTCAAACGCTGGATCGATGCTGGCGTCGATGACAGCGGCAAGCCCGTCGTCACGCTGGATACTCGGAACGCTTTCGAGGTGGATTACGGCACGTTTGAGGGTGCCATCGATTGGCGCATCAACAAATTCACGGAATTTCCTGCTGCATTTTTAGCGCACAAAGCTGAACTAGAAGGCAAAACAGTCGTTAGCTTTTGCACGGGCGGCATCCGCTGCGAAAAAGCTGCGATCTTCATGCGCGAAGCAGGATTGGACGACGTGTACCAACTGGACGGCGGTATCTTGAAATACTTTGAAGAGACCGAGGAAGGTAGCAATCACTACAGCGGCACTTGCTTTGTATTTGATGAGCGAGAGGCGCTGGGTGGAGATTTGAAGCCCAGAGACTTGGGTGAGGCTAGTCGGTTTGCAGCACCTTCAACACATCTGACTTAAATTCGCGCCGATACAAAATACCGACCACCGTGGCAGTGGCTAAGCAAAACACCAGCGGTGAGACGAACCAACCGACCACCGCAAAGGCAAAATAGTAGGCTCTTAGGCCATCATTAAACGACTCTGCTGCCAAGGCCACCAGCCCTGCAGCCCTTGCTGCATAGGTCTCCCTGGTTTTTTCGCCCGGGGCAAATGTATCAGGCGGTGGCATCGCGCCAATGACGAGTGCCACAAATGTGTACTGACGCATGCTCCAGCTAAAACGAAAAAAGGCGTAGACAAAAATCACCACCAAGGTAATAAGCTTAAGATCAAATACCAGTGCCGTGGTGCGCGCCACAAAAGGGATATCACGAGCCAACTCGGCGGCTTTGTCGCTGGTGCCGAGCACTGCCAACAAACCACCAATCACTAAGATGGTGGTGCTGCAAAAAAACGTGGGTGTTTGCGAAAGTGTTTGCGTAATCACAGCATCAATCATGCGTGGATCACGCGCTGTGGTTTGCATCAACCAGTCACGTCGGTAGCGGTTGGTCAATTGCAAGAGCGATGTATCACTGGCATTCACACGCCGCGCATAGCCTGCATATACCGCCCATGCTATGGCAAACCACGTCAATGCCAGCCAATCAAAAATAGTAAGGATGCTAAGAATGTTCATTCACCAATCCTAGCACCCTCCACACATTATTCAACTGCTTTTTATGCAGCTAATTTGGTGGCGATTGCGGCCACGCGCTTGCCATAAGCCTCGGCCGTATCCAAATCGCCTTGCGGAATATCAGCCGCAGGACTAGTAGGACCCACTTGCGCCATCACACCAGA
>JANPAY010000495.1:0-1724 GCA_031430155.1 Comamonadaceae bacterium | reverse complement strand
TGAAAAAATCATTGCGGCTTGCAAAGCGACGGGCGCTGAAGCTGTGCATCCAGGTTACGGCTTTTTGTCTGAGAACTCGGGCTTTGCCAAGCGGGTGGAAGAAGAAGGCATTGTGTTTATTGGCCCCAAGCACCACTCGATCGCGGCGATGGGCGACAAGATCGAATCTAAAAAACTGGCTGGCAAGGCGGGTGTGAACTGCATTCCAGGCGTGAACGATGCAATCGAAACACCCGAGCGCGCCGTAGAAATTGCCAAAGGCATTGGCTATCCCGTGATGATTAAAGCCTCGGCAGGCGGTGGCGGTAAAGGGCTGCGCGTGGCCTTTAATGACAAAGAGGCTTTGGAGGGCTTCACCTCTTGCCGTAACGAAGCACGCAATAGCTTTGGCGATGATCGCGTGTTTATCGAAAAATTTGTTGAAGAGCCGCGCCATATTGAAATTCAGTTGGTCGGCGATAGCTTTGGTAATGTGATTTATTTGAACGAGCGCGAGTGTTCGATCCAGCGCCGCCATCAAAAAGTGATTGAAGAGGCGCCATCACCGTTTATTAGCGACGCGACGCGCAAGGCCATGGGCGAACAAGCGGTACTGCTTGCTAAAGCGGTGAAGTACCAAAGCGCAGGCACGGTGGAATTTGTGGTGGGCAAGGATCAGTCGTTCTACTTTTTAGAGATGAACACGCGCTTGCAAGTGGAGCATCCTGTGACGGAGTGCATCACAGGGCTTGACTTGGTGGAACTGATGATTCGCGTGGCAGCAGGTGAGCCATTGCCGCTCACGCAAGATGAGGTCAAGCGCGACGGCTGGGCGATTGAGTGCCGCATCAATGCCGAAGACCCTTTCCGTAACTTCTTGCCATCGACGGGGCGATTGGTGCGTTTTGTGCCGCCTGCCACCACCATGTTTGCGGGTGACATCGAGCACTTAGAGGGCGTGCGCGTGGATACGGGCGTGATGGACGGCGGCGAGATTCCGATGTTCTACGACTCGATGATTGCCAAGCTGATCGTGCATGGGAAAGACCGCGCTGAAGCCATCGCCAAGATGCGCGAGGCACTCAATAGCTTCGTGATTCGTGGGGTTAGCTCCAACATTCCGTTTCAAGCGGCGCTCTTGGCACATCCTAAATTTGCAACAGGCGATTTCAATACGGGCTTTATCGCAGAGCACTACGGGAAAGGGTTTGCGGCTGAAGACGTGCCGCACGACAACCCCAACTTCCTTGTTGCGCTGGGCGCATTTGTGCGCCGCAAATCACGTGCTCGCACCCAAGGCATGAGCGGACAACTGGATGGCTACAACGTGGCGGTTGGGCAAGATTACGCCGTGGTTGTTTTGGATAAAGAGGGCAAGCACAACTACAAGCAAGTACATGTGGATGACGCGCTGGGTCAAACGTGGGCGGCTACGGTTAAGGTTGACGACAAACCCTATGCCATCGTTAGCCATTCGCGTTTAAACGACATTGTGATTGAAGGAACAGTCAACGGGAAAACCTTCGCAGCCCAAGTAGAGCGTGGCACAGCGAAGAATCCGCTCGCACTACGCGTGCAGCACAACGGCACACAAATAGAGTGCTTAGTGATGTCGCCGCGCATGGCTGAACTGCACCAACTGATGCCGCACAAAGCCCCGCCAGATATGAGTCGTTACGTGCTCTCGCCTATGCCGGGTCTGCTCGTCGATGTCGCCGTGACCGTTGGACAAAAAGTCCAAGCAG
>JANPAY010000494.1:0-2385 GCA_031430155.1 Comamonadaceae bacterium | reverse complement strand
GGACCACCGTACTGAAATGAAACGTCCGGCCCCGCGCCCCAAACTCCCCATCGCCTTAACCATCGCCGGCTCCGACAGCGGCGGCGGCGCAGGCATTCAAGCCGATCTCAAAACCATTGCCGCACTGGGCTGCTATGGCATGACTGCCATCACCGCGATTACGGCGCAAAACACATGTGGCGTGACGGGCATTCAAGCCGTGACGCCCAATATGCTGGCTGCACAAATCAAAGCGGTCGTGACCGACATCGGTGTGGATGCCGTAAAGATTGGCATGCTGCACGACCCCGAGGTGGTGTATGTCGTGGCAGAAGCGATCAAAGCGTACAAACTCACGCACGTGGTGCTTGATCCTGTGATGGTGGCAACGAGCGGCGACGCGCTGATTGCCCCTCCTACTATCGCCGTGTTAGTGAAAGAGCTATTCCCACTCGTCAGTGTCATCACACCTAATTTAGATGAAGCCTCGCTACTCTTGCAGCGCCCTTTGACATTGCGTTCCGATCTAGATCCTGCGGCACAAGACCTTTGCCAAATGGGCGCAAAAGCGGTGCTGGTTAAGGGAGGGCATTTGACTGGCGATGAAGTGACAGATGTTCTGCTCAGTGAGGGCGTTCTACAAAGCTTTTCCAGCACACGTATTAGTAGCCCAAACACACATGGCACAGGCTGCACCCTATCGTCAGCCATCGCGTGCTATCTAGGAATGGGGTATCCGCTTGCCAAAGCCGTTGCAGCTGCGCGAAGCTACATCCTGCAAGCAATTTCAGCTGGCGCAGGCATAAAAATAGGCGCAGGCCACGGTCCGCTTAACCATGGCTTTGCGCCTGTTGCCATGCAACTTATTTAGCGAATTTTCGATACGCCGTTGTCAAACCCAATGTGAACAGCAAGGCTGGAATCGATTGACCAAAATCAGGATACAGCTTAGGCGCGAAATACGACACCGCGATACCCAGCATCCAAATCACAGCCAGCGGTGCATGCACACGAGCCTCGGTCGCTTTGCCGTTAAAGCTGAGCCACGCCACAATCACGCCAAATAGGGGCACAAAGATGGAGCTGAGGGTGAGCAAAAACGGCTCAAGTCCGTGCATATCCAGCACCATGGCTGCTGCCATAGCGACCACGGCCATCGCCTTGCCCCACATTGGGATGCTACGTTTGGCTGACAAATGATTCAAAGACACTGCGCCAGAATGCACATCACCATAAGCGTTATCCAGCTCGTCCACCAAAATCAAACCAAGAGCAATCAGTCCAAATTGCGCAAGCAAAAGCGTCGTGACCAAATCTGCGTCAGGCGCAGACGTACTCACCACCAGCACGCCAAGGCCATAGCACCAGATATTAGCAATCGCATAGCCTAGCCACGTACCGCGCAGCGCGTTTCGCGAACCATTCGCTTCTTTGCCATAACGCGCGTAGTCAGCCACTAGCGGCAACCATGACACGGGCATAGCCATCACCAAATCAATCGCAGCAATCGTGCTCATTCCGCCTTTGCCTTCGCGGTTCCAAAACGCGACAAAGCCGCCTGGGGTGCTATTAGCTTGCATCACAAACTGAGCCGTCAACCACAGCAAAGATAGGATCACCAGCGGCAAACCGTAGCGACCTATAAACTGCCGCACCAATCGAACCATCGATCCCGCCGCCAATAGATAGAGTAGTCCACCAAACACCAGTGTTGCCACGTAAGGAATCCACGAAGCCTTGACTCCTGTGGCCTGCGCCAGCATGGCGGTGACGCCATCACGCATGATGACCAGCTCAAACGCCGTCCAACCCAAGAGTTGCACGATGTTCAAAACAATAGGCAGCTTGGCAAAGCCAGAGCCAAAAGTTTGCTGGATTAAGCCTGAACTAGAGAGGCCGCGATCTGCACCCAACTGGGCTGTCCAAGCTAGAAATCCAGCTCCTACGATAGAACCAATCAAAATAGCCAGCATGGCTTGTTGCGTACCCACAGCGGGAATTAGATACGCCCCAACTTGCATCACCAGCAGGCCTACACCTAAGCTAAACCAAAGCGAGGCATGGTCGCGAAATCCAAACACGCGGTCAGCGCTTGGTACTGATTGAAGATTGTTTGTATCTGACATTGATGTCTCCTTTGTATGAATGTTTGTCCTAAGTGGCGTTTATACTTGTAACCGCTCCGGGGTGCTGATAAAGCTGAGATGGATGAAATCCAAACCCGTGAACTTGAATCGGTTCGTACCGACGTAAGAAGAGCTGTCTGGCACGTGCAACACCGCACAGCCCGTCGGAGCAACCCACTATCACTCACCAGATATGAACGGACTCCGACATGAGCTCAACTGAAACCTCCACCTCCCCTTCAACAGCCACCGACTTCGCCAAGCTCCTAGAAGGCGCTTG
>JANPAY010000493.1:0-2923 GCA_031430155.1 Comamonadaceae bacterium | reverse complement strand
TTATCCGCGTCCCACCAGCGGCATCTTGGTCGCCATGATGGTCGTAAACAGCACATTGGTCTCTAACGGTAAATTGGCGATATGCACCACCATATCTGCCACGTGGTTCACGTCCATGCGGTCTTCAATCATCATGTCGCCACGCGGTTGAATGACGCCGCCCACCATGCGCTGGGTCATGTCGGTCGCGGCGTTACCAATATCGATTTGGCTGCACGCGATGTTGTGTGCACGGCCATCTAGCGCGATGGATTTGGTGAGTCCCGTGATCGCGTGTTTGGTCGCGGTGTAAGGCGCAGACATGGGGCGCGGTGCGTGCGCGGAAATCGAACCGTTGTTGATAATGCGTCCGCCCATCGGCGTTTGTTTTTTCATCAAGCGCATCGCGCCTTGTGCGCATAAGAATGAGCCTGTTAGATTGATACCCACCACGTTTGACCACTGCTCGAAGGTGATTTCGTCCATCGGAATCGTTGGTGCGCCCATGCCCGCGTTGTTAAAAATCACGTCAATGCGGCCGTAGGCGGATTCAATTTTGGCAAAGAGTGCATTTACAGAATCTGGATTACTAGCGTCGGTGGCGACCGCCAACGTGCTACCAGCGCGTATGCTGGAGGCCATATCCGCTGTGGCTTGCAGCGCATCCAACTTACGACCTGCGAGCACCACGGTGTAACCCGCACGTACCAGCGCCAGTGCCGTGGCGCGTCCAATGCCTGTACCTGCGCCTGTGACCATGGCGATTTTGTTATTTGATGAAGTCGTCATTTTGTTGTCCTTTATTTTTGATAGCGATAACTATAAAGCCACGGCATCGCCGTGATGTGTTTGCCTGTCACGCGAAGGGCAGCATCCCGCGCCAAGCGCATGAATCCACTGGCGTGAAACGCGTAGCCTTGTATCTGCGACTGGATTTGCACTCTTGCATTTCGCTGCCATCTTGCCTTGGCATATGCCTGCAAAGCCATATCTATATTGGCTTCGCGGGCAATCGCTTGTCCCAGCGCCTCGGCATCCTCAATCGCCATGGCCGCGCCTTGCGCCAAATACGGCAGCATCGGATGCGCCGCATCACCTAGCAAAGCGACATTGCCTTTTGCATAAAACTTAGGGTGCAACATCGGCGGACGATAAAACAATTCCCAAGTGGTAAATCCGCCATTTGCTTGAACCGCCGAAATCAAAGCATGCAACTGTTCAGACATAGGGCTTGCCAGCGTGGGGGCGCCTTCCTGCGCAATCACGATATTCATCTGCCGCCGTCCCTCGTGATATTGCACGGGATACGCCACCACGTGCTGCGCCGCACCCAACCACACTTGCACAGATTGCGAGCGCAGCTCCAGCGGCAGCAGCGCCATATCCACCATCGCGCGATACGCGGTATGCCCCGAAGCTCGTGGCTTGCCATCGTGTTTCGTGCCTACTAGCATCTGCTCTCGCACCTTGCTGTGCAGGCCATCGCAACCAATCAACGCATCAAAATCAACTAATCGATCCTCGTGCAAGCCTTGCGCCATATGGCCTAGCAGCACGTTTGCGCCCGCCGCCTCGGCAGCCTGCAAGAGCACGCTTTGCAAGTCAGCACGGCGGATGCACACATGCGGCGCACCATACTTTTGCCGTGCAGCATCCAGATTGTTTAAAGAGCGCGAGGTCAGCACACGATCGCCTCGTGCATCGCGAATAATCAAATGCATTGGTTCGCAGGCCACATCCAGTATGGCCTCGCACAGGCCCCAACCCATCAAAATGCGCATCGCATTAGGCCCAAGCTGAATGCCCGCACCAACTTCGGATAGCTCTGCTGCTCGCTCTAAAACCGTGACCGCGTGACCAGCACGCAAGAGCGCAATCGCAGTAGACAAACCTGCAATGCCAGCACCTGCGATCAAAAATTTGGACATGGATTAAATATGAAGCGCGAAAAAATTCGCCCCCATCAAATCGATGTAATTCGGTGCAATTGCAATGACGTGCTCGCCTGCCAATTCTGCTGCGCTATGCGTCGTCGTGATGGCCACCGCTCGCATGCCTGCACGCCGCGCGGCCTCAATGCCAAAGGGAGCATCTTCAAACACGACGCATTCAGAGGGTGCAAAGCCAAGGCGCTTGGCCGCTTCTAAAAAGATGGCAGGCTCGGGCTTACCTGCCAACCCCATGTCGCCGCGGATCACCACGGTTGGTTCAGGATCGAGACGCAAGTGCGAAAAAGCAAAGTGGACATTCCCTGTATCACCCGCTGTACCAACGCCTACAGCTAGACCTTGCTGCAAGGCCATATCCATAAAGGCTTTGAAGCCTTCAACCTCAGAAAAGATAGGCGTATAGAGCTCGCGGTAAATGATTTCTTTCTCATGTACAAAAGGCAAGGCTTCAGGATCAGTCATCACGCGACCAAACAGCTCACCCATGCATTCCGTGCCCGTGCGGCCTGTCGTGCGTCGCATCATCTGGGGCAAATCCATTTGGATACCGTGACGACGTGCAAACTCAATCCAAGCAGCTTTATGGGTCGGCATCGAATCAATCATCGTGCCGTCCATGTCAAAAATCAGCGCCTTGATAGCCACAGTTACACGCCCTGTTTTAACGACGCTTCAATAAACATATCAAGATCACCATCCAACACCTTTTGCGTCGCCGATGTCTCCACGCTGGTGCGCAAATCTTTGATGCGAGATTGGTCTAACACGTAGCTGCGGATTTGATGTCCCCAACCCACATCGGTCTTGGTGTCCTCTAGCTTTTGCTGCTCGACCATGCGCTTTTTCATCTCGAAGTCGTAGAGGCGCGAGCGCAAGCGCTTCCAAGCCACGTCGCGGTTGCCGTGCTGGCTACGGCCATCTTGACACTGCACCACGATGCCCGTCGGGATGTGCGTGAGACGCACGGCGGAGTCGGTCTTGTTAATGTGCTGACC
>JANPAY010000492.1:0-2064 GCA_031430155.1 Comamonadaceae bacterium | reverse complement strand
GCTTCATGCTGGCTATTTATTTTGGGACGAATACCCGCGTAACCCGCGACTAGCGAGCCACCCTGTAGCGCAGGCCAGTACTTGCGAATCTCAGCATAGAACGCATCACCTCTTGCTGGATCGACGACGAGATCGTCACTCGACTCCACCCACTCAGCATCAGGTCCAAATTTAGCTTGACCACCTAAATCTAACGTGAGATGAACGCCAAGCCCTGCGGCCTGGGGCACTGGGTAGATCAATCGGCTAAAGGGCGAGCGCCCAGACAGTGTGAAATAGTTTCCTTTGCAATAAAACTCGGGGGGCACGTGTTTTGTGTCCAATCCTTTGATTTGCCGCGCAAGGCTTGGCGCGTGCAATCCCGCGCAGTTAACGACTGCCTTAGCTTCTAGTTCTGTGCCGTCTTTTGTGACGATATGAATGCCCTGCAGGCCAATCTCCATATGGCTTACAGCCGTATGACAAACGACCATTCCGCCTGCGTTTTCTAAGTCACCTTGCAGATTAAGCATCAAGGCGTGACTATCAATAATGCCCGTGCTGGGTGAATGCACGGCAGCGACGCATTCAAGAGCAGGCTCCATGAGCCTCGCTTCTTCACGCGTCAACAGCACCAAATCATCCACGCCATTCGCCGCTGCTTTAGCGATGATGCCTTGCAACTGCGCCACTTGCGCCTCATTGGTGGCGACAAGTAGCTTGCCGCAGCGCTTGTAACCAATACCGCGCGACTCACAATAGTCATACAACATCGCCTTGCCAGCCACACAGAGCTTGGCTTTGAGCGATCCTTGTGGGTAGTAAATACCAGCGTGAATCACCTCGCTATTGCGCGAGCTCGTACCCGTCCCGATGGCGTTTGCCGCCTCCAAAACCATCACTTCACGCGCTGCAAACGCTGGCGACAGCGCCACCGCACGAGCCACCGCAAGGCCTACGACTCCCGCCCCTACCACCACGCAATCAATTTTTTCAGTCATATATAAGAGTATCGCTTATCATTGAATCATGCACCCCTTAGATTCTGCCGCACCAGCGCGCCCCTCCTCCCTCCTCGATCTTTTCTTAAGCTTTCAGTCCATGGCCTTGCAAGGCTTTGGTGGTGTTTTAACCGTGGTGCAGCGCGTGCTGTGCGAGCAAAAAAAATGGCTGTCGCACACCGAGTTTGCCGAGCTTTGGGCGGTCTCGCAAGTGCTGCCTGGCCCGAATGTGGTGAATTTGGGGATTGTTTTGGGCGACCGCTATTTTGGCGTTCGTGGTGCAGTGGTGGCGCTTGCGGGTTTGTTTACTGCGCCTCTGATATTGGTGTCACTGCTTGCTGCGCTTTACAGCTATTTTGCGAGTGTGACAATGGTAGCAGGCGCGGTCAAAGGCATGGGTGCAGTTGCCGCAGGCATGATTGGCGCTGTCGGACTCAAACTACTGCCGACGGTACGCTCCAACCCTATTGGCACGCCCGTGTTCATCATTTCTGCGCTTGCCACGTTTGGCATCGTGGCGCTTTTGCGACTGCCGCTCATTTGGGCGATTGCAGGCGTCGGGATTCCTGCTGTGCTTTGGACGTATCGCCAACTTCAGATGAAAGTTGCTAAATGAGCGCATGGCAACTCAATTGGCAAGATTGGTGGGAACTGTTTAGCCACTTTATGCAACTCTCGCTCATGGCGATTGGCGGTGCGATTACGACCACGCCCGAGATTCACCGCTATTTAGTCACCGAACACGGCTGGCTAACCGATGCGCAGTTCAATAGTGCGATTGCGATTGCTCAAGCCGCGCCTGGTCCTAATGTGTTGTTTATTGCGCTGATGGGTTGGAACGTCGGCTTGGTGACGCAAGGCTGGTTGGGCGCGCTCGCCGCTATGGCAGGATCGTTTTTAGGAATCCTGTTGCCTAGCAGCGTACTCACACTAGGCATTACGCGCTGGATGGCAGCCAACCACAAACGGCTGGGTGTTCAAGCGTTCAAAGCGGGACTAGTACCTGTCACTTTGGCACTGCTAGTGTCAACGGCGTATGTTTTGACAACAGCAAATGCCAAACCTACCGATTGGCCGTTTTGGC
>JANPAY010000491.1:0-7425 GCA_031430155.1 Comamonadaceae bacterium | reverse complement strand
GCATTTGGTGCTGGCGAAGATTCCAGATGAGAACGGTAAGTTGGTGGCAGGCACGCGCGGTATTTCGCTGTTTATCGTGCCGAAAAAGATGGTGAATGCGAAGGGTGAGCTCACAGGCGAGCGAAACGATGTGGTGCTTGCAGGACTCAATCACAAGCTCGGCTGGCGTGGCACGACGAATACGCTGCTTAATTTTGGCGAAGGCGCATTCAAACCCGATGGCGGCGCGGGCGCTGCGGCTGGTGCTGTGGGCTATTTGGTGGGCAAGCCAGGTGAGGGTCTGCGCTGCATGTTCCACATGATGAACGAAGCCCGCATTGGCATCGGTATGGCGGCGACCATGCTAGGCTTGGCAGGATATTACGCATCGCTAGATTACGCCAAGAATCGCCCGCAAGGCCGTCCGATTGGTGGCGCCGGAAAAGACTCTTCTCAGCCGCAAGTAAGATTGATTGAACACGCCGACATCAAGCGCATGCTGCTTGCACAAAAATCGTATGGAGAGGGCGCACTGGCGCTGGCACTTTACTGTGCAAGGCTAGTTGATGAGATGCACACCGCAGAATCGGATGCCGCCAACGAAGCTCGTTTGCTGCTTGAAGTGCTCACTCCGATTGTGAAGAGCTGGCCCTCCGAGTGGTGTTTGGAAGCCAATAGCTTGGCGATTCAAATCCATGGTGGATATGGCTATACGCGCGACTTTCCTGTCGAGCAATACTGGCGCGATAACCGCCTCAACATGATCCACGAGGGCACTCATGGCATTCAAGCGATGGATTTGCTTGGGCGCAAAGTATTGATGGAAGATGGTGCAGGATTTTTGCTGCTTAAAAAACGCCTGCAAGCCACAGTAGATAAGGCTTCCCAGCATGCCACCCTGCGGGCTAATGCGGATATGGCCAGTGCGGCACTAGAACAAGTAGACGCTGCAACTAAGGCGGCTTGGTTAACGGGTAAGCCATCGGAAGCACTAGCGAACGCCGTACCCTATATGCAAGCGTTTGGGCATATGGTGTTGGCGTGGATTTGGTTAGATGTCGCTATCAGTTGTGTGGACAAAACAGATGATGCGTCGCTAGGTCGCCTAGGTGCCATGCAATTCTTTTTTAACTACGAGTTGCCAAAGATCGGTGCGTGGCTAAATGTGGTCTCTAGCCGCGATAGCACTTGTGCAGATTTGCCTGAAAGTGCTTTCTAGTTGCCAGATGTATTACGCATGAAACTTCTAGTTTTTATTGTGATGTGGAGTGCGCTGCAAGTGAGTGCTGCCCCAGATGAAGAATTGCTAGGAAAATCTAAGTCCTATCCCGTAGGAAACATTCGGAATTGGTTCTTTGATGAGTCAGTGCGCGTGGGTTCGTTCACACATCAAGCCGAAATAGTGGGTATTTTTAACGGGAAGGCCAACGAGCTTAAGGCTTCAACGAGGCCCATGCAGCTTTCCAAAGTCGAGAAAGAACCGGCTTACCGCTGGGCAATTGACTTTAAACAAGGCTTGACGATTCAAGACTATTTGGATCGCCAGCGCACCATGGCATTACTCATCATTAAAGATGGCGTGATTCAAGTTGAGCGCTATCAATATGACCGAACGGATAAAGATCGATTTTTGTCAAATTCGATGGCCAAGAGCCTAGTCTCCATCGCTGTTGGAATAGCGCTTCGGGACGGAAAAATTAAATCTTTAGATGACCGTGCTGACCAGTATGCACCTCGGCTTAAAGGGACGCTATACGGCGAGACCAAAATTATTAACTTGCTGCGCATGGCCTCGGGGGCTAAATTTGATGAACTCTATAACGGCAAAGATGATTTAGCGAGGTTTTCCCAAGCAGCTTCGGCACAAGATGCCGCCTTCGCCGCGCAGCTGATCACAGAGCGGGTTGCTCCGCAAGGTGAAAAATTTAGCTACGCCAGTAGTGAAACCGATGTGCTTGCGCATGTACTTTTTGGTGCTACAGGTCAAAATTTAAGTGATTACTTGACGACACGTTTGTGGCAGCCCATGGGCGCCGAGACATCTGCGCTGTGGCGATCCGACAAAAATGGGATCGAACGTGCGGGTGGCAATTTGAATGCCACGGCCAGAGATTACGCAAGGCTTGGGGTGCTATTAGCAAACGATGGCATTCGACCTGATGCGACAGAGCTTGGTGAAATCATTCCCAAAAGCTATTTAATACAGGCAACGGACACTGGCAGACATAGCCCGGCTTTTAAACCAAGAGTGGCCACGCCGTATTTTGGATATGGCTACAAATTTTGGACCTTCCCCGCAGAAACAAGGCGTTTCGCTTTGCTGGGAGTGTATGGGCAGGCGATATTTGTGGATCCGCAGAATAAGCTTGTGCTGGTTCACTTAGCAGCCAATAAAACGGCGAAAGCAGGGGATACCACAATGGGTCGTGAACTCGACGCGCTGTGGCGATCTATAGTCAGACATTACGGCAATTGGTAGCAACATTCGGTTATTTTTATTTTTTAGGAGCATTTCATGACACCACGTACCATTCAACAACTTTTTGATTTAACAGGCAAGACAGCTCTGATCACTGGTGGCTCACGCGGTCTGGGGCTTCAAATGGCTCACAGCCTCGGTGAGGCCGGCGCAAAAATTGTGCTTTCTTCGCGTAAGGCCAGTGATTTAGAGGAATCCGCAGCCGAGCTCAAAGCCGCTGGTATTGATGCTAGCTGGATTGCGGCCGATTGCGCTGCCCAATTGGATATCACAAGGCTTGCAGACGAGTCAATTGCTCGCCTCGGGCACATTGACATCTTGATCAATAACGCGGGTGCGGCGTGGGGTTCTCCAGCAGAAGATCATTCTGTTGAAGCGTGGGACAAAGTGATGAATCTCAACATCCGTGGTTACTTTTTATTGAGTCAACAAATTGCTAAAAAGTCCATGATTGCACGCAAGTCTGGTTCCATCATTAACGTGGCATCCATTGCAGGTTTAGGCGGCAATCCCTCAGGTATGAACACCATTGCCTACAACACCAGCAAAGGTGCCGCGATTAATTTCACACGCACGCTAGCGGCCGAGTGGGGCAAGTACAACATCCGCGTCAACGCGGTATGTCCTGGCTTCTTTCCAAGCAAAATGACCCACGGCTTGTTGGCTACTTTAGGCGAAGATAAGCTAAAAGCAGGTGCACCGCTGCAGCGCTTAGGCGATGACGAAGATTTAAAAGGTTTGACTCTGCTCTTTGCCTCAAATGCTGGCAAACACATTACAGGACAGTGGATGGCAGTGGACGGCGGTGTGTCTGTGGTGACGGGTGGTTAAATGATGTCTGTGGGTTCATTTGCGGCCAAAGGATTTGGCGTAGAGATTCCTTTCGTGAATCTATTGGGGTTTGATCTCACCAGATTTGAAAATGGCGAGTCCACCATCCTCTACACGCCTAAGCCTGAGCATGCCAATTCTTTTTCCGTTGCACATGGAGGCGTTGTCATGACGCTTTTAGATGTAACGATGGCAACTGCAGCCCGTAGTGCTTCTCCAGATACAGGCGTGGTCACTATTGAGATGAAGACCACCTTTATGCGGCCTAGTCCGCTGGGACTGCTCACCGCAAGGGGCAAGCTGATTCACCGCACTGCAACGATGGCGTTTACTGAAGCGTCAATCTATGACGAAGCGGGCAAGATCTGTGCATCGTCTACAGGCACCTTCAAATACGTCAAGCGTTTATTGCCCGCTAGAGTCGCGCCGCAAATTTCGACAGATTAATTTTTATTACAGGAGACTTTTATGCCACTCAATCAACAAATCGTTTTAGACAATCGCCCTGTGGGTGATGCTGTCGCTAGCAACTTCAAGCTCGTCTCGGCACCCACGCCTGAGCTCAAAGACGGCGAAGTGTTGGTCAAGCACCACTACCTGAGTCTTGACCCCTACATGCGCGGGCGCATGAACGACAGCAAAAGCTATGCCGCTTCGCAAGGCATCGGTGAAGTGATGATTGGCGGTACGGCGGGCGAGGTGGTTGAGTCGAAGAGTGCCAAATTTGCCGTGGGCGACAAAGTCGTCGGTATGGGTGGATGGCAGGAGTACAGCGTCGTATCTGACTCCGTAGTCGGCATGCTTCGCAAGGTCGATAGCACCCACATTCCTTTATCAGCATACCTTGGCGCGGTCGGCATGCCTGGTGTCACCGCTTGGTATGGACTTATCAAGATTTGCGATGCAAAAGCAGGTGAAACCGTTTGTGTGACGGCTGCGTCTGGCGCCGTCGGTAGTGCAGTGGGCGCTCTAGCCAAAGCGCGCGGTTGCCGTGTGGTGGGTATCGCGGGCGGTAAAGACAAATGCGATTATGTTGTCAACGAGCTGGGCTTTGATGCCTGCATCGACTACAAGGAACACGCGGACGGTAAGGCGCTGAATAAGGCGCTGAAAGAAGCCGCACCAAACGGTATTGATTGCTATTTTGAAAATGTGGGCGGCTGGATTATGGATACCGTCCTCTTGCGCATGAACGCATTTAGCCGTATGGCGATTTGCGGCATGATTGCAGGCTACAACGGCGCACCGATGCCGCTGGCTAATCCTGCACTCATTTTGATTAATCGTATGAAAGTAGAAGGTTTTATCGTGTCAGAGCACATGGAGGTGTGGCCAGAAGCGTTGAAGGAGCTAGGCATGCTAGTGGCTACCAAAAAGCTCAAGGCGCGCGAATCGATTGCACAAGGTATTGCCGCTGCACCTGAGGCATTCCTAGGTCTGCTCAAAGGTAAAAACTTTGGTAAGCAATTGGTCAAGATGGTTTAATTTTTTCAGGAGCCAGTCATGCAAGACCTCATTCTTCACCACTATCCCAATTCGCCTTTTGCTGAAAAAGTCCGTTTGACGTTTGGGTTAAAAAATTTGGACTGGACATCGTGCGATGTCTCGGCCATCATGCCCAAGCCCGAGCTGCAAGCCTTAACTGGTGGCTATCGCCGCGTACCTGTTCTACAGATTGGCGCTGACGCATACTGCGACACACTGCTGATTTGCGAAGTGTTGGAGGCTCGGCAACCCGCACCCAGCCTCTATCCGGAAGGTTTGACGGGACTCGCGCGCACGCTAGCGCAGTGGGCAGACGGCACGCTGTTTTCTGCTGCGATGGCGTACAACTTTGCGCCAGCGGGCGGTGCAGAGTTTGCCAGACTGAACCCCGGGCTGAATCTCAACGCTTTTGGTGCCGATCGCGCTGCGATGCGGGGCGGTTCGCCGCGTATGTACCCAGGTGATGCCACGGCAGCGTACAAATCGTATCTGCGCCGTATCGCTGCCATGCTGGAGAACTCGCCCTTTGTTCTGGGCCATAGCGTGTCGGTTGCTGATTTAGCGATCTACCACTCACTGTGGTTTACGCGCCGTTTGCCAGCCGTAGCCGGTGTACTAGAAACCAATGCAGCAATTTTGCCGTGGATGGATAGAGTGGCTGCGCTGGGTCATGGCATGCGGAAAAGTGCCGAATTATCTCGAACAGCGTCTCTAGAAATCGCCCGCAAAGCCATACCCGATATGGCCTACAGCAGAGACGTTTTTCAAGATGAGCATGGCATACCGCTAGGTACTGAGGTAGCGATTACTGCCGAAAGTTTTGGCTTAGAAGTAACGACGGGCACTTTGATCGCCGCCACGCGAACTCGTTATACGCTGCGCCGCGAGCACGAACTCACGGGCGTGGTGCATGTGCATTTCCCGCGTATTGGATTTGTTTTAAAAAAGGCTGAGGCCTAAACGTAAAGGTTGTCCCATGATTACTGATTTCAAAAATAAAACCGCCGTTCTCACGGGTGCAGGCTCGGGCTTTGGACTGGAGTGCGCGCGCATTGCGGCGAAGCGCGGCATGAACATCGTGATGGTCGATGTGCAGCAAGATGCACTGGACATTGCTGCTGCCGAGATTATGGGGATGGGCGCACAGGTGCTGGCAATGCGTGTGGATGTAGCGAACGCTGATGCTATGAAAGCATTAGCCGATGCGGTGCTGGCAAGGTTTGGCGCGCCGCATTTTGTGTTTAACAACGCAGGTGTCGGTTCTGGTGGTTTGATTTGGGAGAGCTCACTCTTAGACTGGAAATGGGTCATGGACGTGAACGTGATGGGCGTGGTGCACGGCGTGCACTTCTTTACGCAGATGATGCTGGATGCAGCTAAGAAAGATGCGGCGTATCAAGGCCATATCGTCAATACGGCAAGCATGGCGGGTCTGTTGAATCCCCCCAACATGGGCGTCTACAACGTGAGCAAAAGCGCGGTGGTCAGCCTGACGGAGACGCTGTATCAAGACTTGCGCTTGGTGACCGATCAAATCAGCGCCTCGGTGCTCTGTCCGTTCTTTGTTCCGACCAACATTAACCAAAGCCAGCGCAATCGACCCACAGAACTCGCGGGCGGAAAACTGACGAAGAGTCAATTGATCGGTCAAGCGCAATCTGACAAGGCGGTGGGCAGTGGTAAATTGACGGCGGCGGATGTTGCCAATGCCGTGTTTGCAGCGCTGGAGGCGGATCGTTTTTATATCTATAGCCACCCACACGCGCTAGCTGGCGTGCAAGACCGTATGGAAGATTTAGTGCTGATTCGCAATCCGACCGATCCGTTTAAATCTAAGCCTGAGATTCGGGCTAAGTTGAAGGCGGCGCTGAGAGCGCAGTGAGTTACAGCAGCGCTATCAGAGACATTCTTTAATGTTGATAACTTGCATGGCTTCAGAAGAAGGAATGCCAGCGTCATGTGTGAGAAAGAATTGACATCCAGCCTGCAAGGCTGTGCGATAGTGGATCGCGTCAATGAGCTTCATGCCTAGCTGCCCAGCAAGTTGTGACGCTTCATCAAAAAAGCGAGATTCGTGCTGCGCAATCATGAGAAATTTTTTTTGAGCAAAAAAATCTTTATGAGCATTGATGATGTTCGCATCGCGGCTGCGGTATGGATGCACCATGACTTCTGCTAGGACAAGCTCACCCGTTACGCCAAAAAATTGCTGCTCTGCACAGGCCTCTATCAACGGGGCGACGATTGGGAAATAAGTCAATTCATTTTTTAAGAAAAAGATGAAAATATTGGTGTCGATGTACACCTTTTGCCCAGCCATGCGAGCAATGACTGCCTCTATCTTTCCCATGAGCTTCGCAGGTCACGAATAGTCGCTTCGACTTCGGTTGTGGTATTCCCCCAAAGCGAACTCCCAATGCCCGCATAGGACATGATGGTTTTTGCTGGTTTTGCGGGCTTAGAGTCTTTTCGCTTAATGATGATCGTGTCGTTGACGAAATCCACATAGAGGCGATCATCCACTTGGAAGTTTGCCCTCCTCACGATAGAGGCGGGTAGCGTCACCTGATGCTTAGGTCGCATCCTTATTTCGGCTAGAGTTGCGGTTTGCATGGTATGGCTCAATTCTTAAAAAGTTGGATATCTAACAT
>JANPAY010000490.1:0-7060 GCA_031430155.1 Comamonadaceae bacterium | reverse complement strand
GGGTGCTGGGGTGATGGGACAGAACATGGGCATGATGAACTAATTTTTGAGCCATGAACTATCAAAAATTTATTTACTGGCTTCGTACAAGCCACGGCTGGATTGGCCTGTGGGGCGCTGTACTCGGCTTGCTATTCGGTTTTAGCGGCATTTGGCTCAATCACCGAAATATTCTCAAACTACCCGTCGCTCACGTCAAAAGCAATGCTCAAATTGCACTACCCAACCCCATACCAGCGAACACTCAAGAGATGAATGTCTGGCTTCAAAAAACGTTAGCTTCCAGCATACCAGCCAACTTAGTACGAGTCGAACCTGCCAAGCCCTTGCCATGGGGCGAACGCGCCATGCAACCCGAGCGTTGGTTATTTAATTTTGGCGGGCCAGACACCCAAGTACAAGCCGAGTATTGGCGGGGCAATCAGTCAGTGGCGATTACCACCACAGCCAATGGCGCCATCGCGACGCTCACTAATTTTCATAAAGGCACAGGCATGACTGTGCCGTGGATTTTGCTAGTGGACACCTTAGCTGGCAGCATGATTTTTTTATCGATTTCTGGCGTGCTGCTGTGGGTGCAGACCAATCGCAGACGCGCTATTGGCGCCTCAATCTTCACCGTCTCAAGTAGCCTAGCGCTAGTGCTTGCTTACTTACATTTGGCATGAAACTGAGCCGTAATGCCATCATTGCAGCAACCCTATTGCTGCTGCATGTAGGCCTTATTGCCGCGCTGCAAAGCGGCTTGCTCATACGCGCAGCTGATATCGTCATTCCTGCCGAAGTGTTAATGACACTTCCTGAACCTCTTGCACAGCAAAAAAAGCCTGTCAAATTGCCCGTACCCACGCCACCGCAACCTGCACCCAAGCTGCAAGCCATCGTGGACAAGACACCCCCTGCACCCAGCGCCCCTACGGGCATAGTTGCCCCACCCGCACCCGTGCCAGCGCCTGCAACACCTGTAGACGCTACAGCACCCGTAGCGGCTGTGGTAGCCGCCCCGATAACGGCAGCCGTAGCGCAGCCTGCCGTGCAATTGCCCTCTAGCGATGCCGACTATTTGCAAAATCCAAAACCAACCTACCCCGCCATGAGTCGGCGCTTAAACGAACAAGGACGTAGCGTGATCAAGGTATTGATTGGTATTGATGGACTGCCAAAACAAGCAGACATCGCCAAATCTAGTGGATTTGACAGGCTTGATCAGGCCGCACTCGGCACAGTCATGCGCTGGCGTTTTGTACCTGGCAAACGTAATGGCGTGCCAGAAGCCATGTGGTTTAACGTCCCCTTCAATTGGGTACTTAGTTACTGATAATTCGATTATTTTTAGCGCGGAGACACTTTTTAGGAACCCCCAATTTGGCCTTGCCAACGTCTGGAGCCAAGGCGATATCGTCACCAAAACAGTGGCGCTACTACTATTCATCATGTCGCTTGCCTCTTGGATGGCCATTGTTATCAAAACATTAGATGTCATTAAGTACAAACGCATTGCAAAAGCAGCGGAAGATTTTTGGCATAGCGAAGACTTGGCGGCAGGTTTGACGAAATTAGGTAGCGACCCCAGCAATCCCTTTAGACAACTGGCGCTAGAAGGACGCGAAGCGACGCTGCACCATCGCAACACCAAAGCGCATCTGCATGACACCTTGGACGTGAGTGACTGGGTCACGCGTACGCTACGAAATGCTATTGACGAGTTCACTGCCAAACTTCAATCGGGCATGGCCATCTTGGCATCTGTCGGTTCGACTGCGCCGTTTGTTGGTTTGTTTGGCACAGTCTGGGGCATCTATCACGCGCTACTCTCTATCGGCGCTGCGGGGCAAGCCACAATTGATAAGGTCGCGGGGCCGATTGGCGAGTCCCTCATCATGACGGCTTTGGGATTGGCCGTTGCCATTCCTGCCGTGCTGGGCTACAACGCATTGGTGCGGGGCAACAAAGGTGTTCTGCAAAAACTCAATCGCTTTGCGCACGACCTGCACGCGTACTTCGTGACGGGTACGCGCATTGCTCAAGCAACGCACTAGCCAAAAGCCAACACAAACTGAGAAACACTATGTCCTTTGGAACACAAGACGACAGCGATGACGTGATGAACGAAATCAACATGACACCCATGGTGGATATCATGCTGGTGCTTTTGATTATTTTTATCATCACCATCCCTGTGATGAAGCATTCGGTCAACGTGGATTTGCCCCGCGCGACCAATGAAGCGCAAAACATCAAACCCGAAACACTGCGCCTCAGTGTGGATGCGCAAGGCGCTTACTTTTTAAACGAAGCGGCCGTCACGGATACAGATTTGCCGATTCAACTCAAAGCCGCCTCGACGCAAAACCCACAGCCCGAGCTGCATATCCGTGGCGACAAAAGCGTTCGCTATGAACGTGTCGCACAGGCCATGGCGGCGGCGCAGCAAGCGGGGCTTCGCAAAATTGGCTTTATCACTGAGCCTAAAAACTAAAGCGCTCTATGCCCTACACCTCGCCCCTCTTACCCACTGTAAGTGAGACGCCAAGTGCGACTTCAATCCTGAATAGTGCAGATATTTTGCGTGGGCAAAAAGCGGTGTTCATCAACCACAACGGCATCATCTATCGCCTGCAAATCACACAGGCGGGGAAACTTATTTTGACTAAGTAAGTTACTTAAATCCAACCCGATCCAGCATTTGCTGTACCTTGACTTGATTCATACCCACCACAGATAGTGGCAAGATTTCAGCTTTAAACGCGCCACCCGACTGGCCTGACATGGCTGCAAGCGCGGGATTAGACACTTTGACGCTGGCAACTGTCGGCCACTCGTTGTTGCCATTAGCAAAATAATCTTGCGCGTCTTTGGTTGCGAGGTATTCTAAAAACTTCACAGCGTTGGCTTTATTGGGTGCATATTTGGCAACCCCTCCGCCAGCCACATTGACGTGTGTCCCCCATGAGTTTTGATTTGGAAACATCACGCCTATTTTGCTCATCAAGGCTTTGTCTTCTGCCTTTTCTGAACGCATGATGCGAGCCAAATAATAGGTATTGGTCAGAGCAAAACCGCACTCACCCGAGCCCACGCCTTTGATTTGATCGGTGTCGCCGCCTTGCGGCTTGCGAGCCATATTGGCAACCAAACCAGCCAGCCAAGCTTCGCCCTTTTGTGCGCCCAAATGCTCAACCACCGCGCCAAAGAGGCTCAGGTTATAGGGATGCGAACCTGATCGCACGCAGAATTTGCCTTTCAGAGCAGGGTCGGCCAGTTTTTCGTAGGTGTCAACATCACCCGCTTTAACAGTTGCTTTGTTATAGACAACCACCCTTGCGCGCGTTGAAAAACCAAACCACGATTCGCCTTCTGGTGTGACTTTCGCGCGGTACTGCGCAGGAATGGCGGCTTCTAGCGCTTTTGATTTCGTGGGCTGAAGCAAGCCATCCACATCGGCACGCCACAAACGCGCTGCATCGACCAACAAAATGACATCTGCGGGTGAGCTTGAACCTTCCGCTTTCAGACGCGCCAAGATACCTGCATCATCAGCATCAATGCGATTAATCTTGATACCTGTGGTTTTGGTGAAGTTGCTATAGAGCGCTTCATCGGTTGAGTAATGACGCGCTGAATAAAGATTGAGCGTTGATTCAGACTGAGCGCTGACCGATTGCGCGCCAATAGTAAGAGTGGATGCTACGGCTAATGCCAAAAATGTTAATTTCACAATCAATACCTTTTTAAAATGAGAATGATTCTCATTTTACATGAAATTTATTGAGTTTTTGCAAAAGTGACTACGTGATCAACCTCGGGACGAATACCAATCCACTCACCCAGCTCATGGTCGTGGTGGCTGGGAACATGCGCCAAAACAATTTCGCCCGTTTGGAGCTGCAAGGTATAAAGAAATTCGGAACCGCGAAAGGCTTTGCGAATAATTTGCGCCTGCACAGGGGCGGCATCGTCATGAACAATATCGTCAGCGCGGAGCAGAACATCGCACTCACCGATTGATAGGCTCGCCAGCACTTCTGGACTGATATCGTGCAGCTCGCCAAGCGCTGTGACCACGTGCTTGTGCAGTGCACCGTTCTCCATGTGGTTTTCAACTTTGGCTGTCGCAAAAACACCGTGACCAATAAAGTCTGCCACAAACCGCGTGGCTGGGCGGTGGTAAAGCGTATACGCATCTGCCCATTGGTGCAAAACGCCTTGGTCCATCACCCCAATCGCGTCACCAATGGCAAAAGCCTCCAACTGGTCGTGCGTCACAAACAGTGCCGTCGTCCCCTCAGCCTTCAAGATGCCCCGTACTTCGTGGGCAAGGCGTTCGCGAAGTTCAACATCTAAATTAGAAAAAGGTTCATCCAGCAAAAGCAGTGCAGGCTTGGGCGCGAGCGCTCTAGCCAGTGCGACACGCTGTTGCTGTCCACCCGATAGCTCGTGCGGATAGCGATGCTGCTGGCCTGCAAGGCCCACCAGTTCTAACACCTCTAAAACACGCGCTTTGCACTGCGGCTTATCTAGATGCCTCAAACCAAAACCAACATTTTTTGCCACATCCAAATGCGGGAAGAGCGCATAGTCTTGAAAGACCATGCCGATACGGCGATTTTCAGGAGGCACATGCACACGCGTTCCGCCCTCCTGTACGCTACTCACCACGCGGTTTGCGATGGTTATACTGCCGCTTGACGCATGTTCTAACCCCGCGACAGCGCGCAATAAAGTTGTTTTGCCACAACCAGAAGGTCCAATCAAAACACCGATTTCGCCCGCCGCCAAGTTCAGGCTAACGGCTGCTACGGCCGCATGACCGCCTAAAGTTGTTGGCTCATAGCAAACCTCAAGTTGTTTAATTTCTAGATACATAAAAATGATTTTAAGAGGCGACCGCATTTCCCATCTTGCCAGAAAAATCTGTATTGCCTTGCTGCTGCTTGGCGTCACGCTACTACTCGTGATACCGCTGGTCGCATTAATCTTGCCTTGGCTGGATGTGTTGAGCGACGACAACACGGGATTTCCAGTCCTTGTACAAATGTGGCAGACGGTGTTGCCCACTTATGCAATCGATACCGTGCTGTTGTGCGTTGTGGTCGCGGTGATTGCCGGGGTCATGGGAACAACAAGCGCCGTAGTAGTGACGCTATTTAATTTTCGCGGGCGAGCGATGTTTGCGTGGGCGCTCTTGCTGCCGCTTGCCATGCCCGCCTATGTGGTGGCGTACGCGTATACCGATTTTTTGCAATTCAGCGGCGCTCTGCAAACGTGGCTGCGTAGCGCGTTCGCTCTGCAAGGCGCACTCCTGCCCGAGATTCGTAGTTTAGGAGGCGCAGCACTGATCTTTTCATTTTGCTTGAGTCCCTATGTGTATTTGCTTGTGCGCACTGCTCTGTCTGAACGCGCGGGGCATCTCATGGAAGCTGCCCGCTTGCTCGGCTCTCCACTCAGCAAAAGAATTGCGAGTGTGGCGCTACCCTTAGCACGTCCCGCAATTGCAGCAGGCGTGGCCTTGGTGCTCATGGAGACCTTGGCCGACTTTGGCGTCGTTAGCTACTTCGGCGTGCAAACCTTGAGTGCTGGCATTTTTAAAGCCTGGCTGGCTATGGACAACCGAATCGCGGCGGCTCAGCTTGCGACTGCGCTACTTTTAATCGTTGCTCTTTTGCTAAAAGTAGAACAAAACGCACAAGCCAAAATACGATTCGCAACCCATAAAGGAATGCGTCCTGTAGCAGGTCAAGCACCCGCCACGCCGTTATTCGGCGGGCAAGCGCTGCTCGCGCAAGTCCTATGCGCGCTACCCGTGTTACTTGGTTTCGTTATTCCTTTACTGCTCATGCTGCATACCCTCGGAGCGCAAATGCAAGCGCAAGATGTGGCGATCCCCTGGAATGCCTTTGCACAGTGGTCCGCCAATAGCCTGCGGCTTGCCGCCATCACCGCCGCGTTAGCCGTTGGATGTGGTTTAGCGCTGACTTTTTTATTGCGAGTGCGCGCCAACAAATGGCTTGCCGCCATTATCAAGTTGGCCTCATTGGGATACGCAGTTCCAGGCACGGTCATTGTGGTGGGCTTACTGCTGCCATTGGCTTGGCTGCAAGGCAAATACCCCGAACTGCGCATTGGCTATTGGCTCACTGCCACAAGCGCAGGGCTCATCTGGGCGTACCTTGTCCGCTTCAATGCCGTGACGGTGCAAACGCTGCAAAGTGGCTATAGCCGCATCCCAAAAAGCTTAGATGAGTCGGCTCTGATGTTAGGTGCGAGCAAGTTCGATTTAATGCGCGCTGTGCATGCGCCGCTACTCAAACGCTCGGTGCTCACCGCCACGCTACTTGTATTTGTGGATGTGATGAAAGAACTGCCCGCCACGCTGGTACTCAGACCCTTTAACTCTGACACCTTGGCGGTAGTGACCTACCAATTGGCACGTGATGAGCGATTGGGCGAAGCGGCACTACCCGCATTGGCTTTGGTGCTTGTCGGGCTAATTCCCGTCATCTTACTCAGCCGCAACCTCAGCAAACACGATAATTGAACGCATGAATATCAACTTAATTTGGGCCCAAGCTCACAACCGCGTCATCGGCATGAATGGCACGATGCCTTGGCATTTGCCAGAAGATTTGGCGCACCTCAAGCGCGCGACATTGGGTGCCACCGTCATCATGGGTCGCAAAACGTGGGAGTCCATTCCACCTAAATTCCGCCCTCTGCCAGGTCGCATCAACATTGTGATTTCTCGCCAAGTCGATTTTCTTGCAGGCCAAGTGGGGATTGACTTGCAGGCCGTTGCATCGCTAGAGGCCGCACTAGATATGGCCTCCCAGCACCCCAACGTATGGATCATTGGTGGCGCGCAAATTTATGCACAGGCGCTGCCACTTGCCAACAAAATCATCGTCACCGAGATTGATGCTGACTTTGCAGGCGATGCGTTTGCACCAGCTCTGGATGCCACTTGGGTAGAGGAAAAGCGAGAATCTCACACAGCCGCAAACGGACTACGATACGCCTTCATTACTTATCTCAGGAGTTAATCATGTCATCAGACGGATTT
>JANPAY010000489.1:0-1588 GCA_031430155.1 Comamonadaceae bacterium | reverse complement strand
CGCCGGCTTGTCGAGCGTCGGGTCGAAGCGGAACACCGAGCCGGCAACGCCGACGTAGGCCTTGTTGTCGGGGCCCAGCGCCAGGCCGAACGGTCGGTCGAGGCCGGAGAACACGACGGTGCGTCGCCACACTCCTGCGCTGTTTCGGTCCAGGCGGGAAAGCCGGCCCTGGCCCTTCGTCCAGCTGAACTCGGTCACGAGGATCCGGGCATCGCTCATGGCGAGGAGTCCGCGGGGGGCGCGAAGTCCGGACGCGACAACGGCCATCTTCAGCGACGGATGACGCGCACGTCAAGCCTTCCCGGCCCTTCGGCGGAAGCCGACCCGGCCAGCGCGGCGACAGACATCGCCGCGCCGACGACCGCGGCGGTCGCCGCCTTCCTCACGCCTGCTTCCCGACGAAGGTCACGCCGGATCCGCCCTCGCTCGACCATTCGCCCACGGGGCTGCGCAGCAAGGTGGTCGTCGAAGGAACGAGGGCGAGTGCATTGGATCCGGCGAGCCGCAGGGTGCGCGCCCGCCGGTCGGCGAGCCAGGTGTCGCTCCCGGGCAGGATCGCCATGCCGGTGATGAGTCCCAGTCCGATGGTGAACGCGCCGCCGCGGGGATCGAGCATCGGATCACCGAGCGCCGATGCGGCGCCGCCCTCGGCGATGATCGGGACACCGCGGGCGAATGCATCGAGCACCGCGGACCAGGCGGGCGACCCCGCCATCACCGATCGGAGATGGAGCGGCTGGCCGCCGGTGAACAGGAGTGCCTCGGCCGACGCGATCACCGCCACGTGCTCGGGGTCATAGGCATCGTGGCGAGTGAGCACCCCGCTCGTGACGACCGTGACGCCGAGGGGGGCGAACCATTCGGCGGCCGACATGGTTGCTGCGGTGGGGTCCTCGAACGCTGCGGCGGTCGGCACGACGGAGAGCGTACGTGCCGTGCCCAGTACGCGCCGGGCGACGTCTGTGCTGGCCAGCCACCCCGAACCTCCGTGCAGGGCCAGCCATCCGGTCGTTGCTGCGTTCACCCGAGCCTCCTTGTTTGGTGCGTCGCCGACTTCACGCGAAGCGTTTTGGGTACGCGTCTCGACTTGCGGGACGTTAGTGCCTCGCGTCTACGGTTCCCTGATGGCAACAGCACCCGAGACCACCGCGACTTCCGAGGACTCGGCGCAACCGTCGGGCTTGCGAACGGTCGGAATCGTCGGTTCCGGCATCATGGGCGCGGGCGTGGCTGAGGTTGTCGCCCGGGCCGGGTTCGACGTCATCGTCGCCTCGCGGAGCCAGGAACGGGCCGACGAGACTGCAGCGTCCTTCGCGTCGTCACTGAACCGGCAGGTCGAGCGGGGCAAGCTCACCCTCGACGAACGTGACGCTGCGCGGGCCCGCCTCTCGACGACCAACGACATGCACAACCTTGTGGCATGCGATCTCGTTCTCGAGTCGATCGTCGAGGACCTCGAGCGCAAGCGTGACGTCTTCGGGGTGCTCGACGAGGTGTGCCAACCCGGTGCGATCCTGGCCACCAACACCTCGACGCTGCCGGTGGTCGAGCTCGCCATGCGGACCAAGCGGCCTCAGTTGGTGTGCGG
>JANPAY010000488.1:0-1963 GCA_031430155.1 Comamonadaceae bacterium | reverse complement strand
CTCCCAAAATAAGAGCTGCTCACGCCAGGCAAACCCGATAGCGTCTCGCCAAGGCCGCCCGTTGGGCGCTGGAGCAAAGCCGCGCCACTCAGGCGTTCAACGGGGGTACTCAAATCCTTCGATTGAAACGGATTACCCGTCACCACAATTTCAGCCAAATCAGGGGCGGCGGGAGCAGTCGGCGTTTGTGCCAGTGCAAGGTGCGAAGCGGCGCATAAACAGCCGCAGGCAATCACGTTGCAAGCGCAGCAGGGGAATGACAATATTTTTTTCATGGTACTTTGATTAAAAAACAAGCGATAGGTCGCGTGCACACGGCAGCGACCCAAGGATGGCGATTTAAATCAAAGCAGGAGGAGCGCGGGCGAGGCAGGCAACCCGTGTGCGGGCGGTAAAAGCAGCCGTCTTGTGCCCCATCGTCTGCAGTGCAAACACAGGCAAGGCCAATGTAGGCATGGCCTGCAAGAGTGCTGCATCCGAGCATTGCAAATCCAGCAACTGACAGTCAGAACCGCTTTGCTTGGAATGCTCAGGAAACAAAACGTCAAACGACGGACTACCCGCTGCCGCTGCGTGATGCAGGGCTGCGGGCGCATGCACATACTTGTGTAGCGTGCCCGCAAACTGCAGCCACATAAACGCCACCAGCAGCAAAGCCAACAAGCATTGGCTGCTGCGGATCAGTCGGTTGGCAAGTGAGTAGTTGGCACGCATGGGGCATTGATCATAACGCGGCGGTAAAATCGCTTCTCAATGTCGTCCCTCACGTCTCTCCTCCACGCTTGTCGTACCTCCAATCGATTGATTCAATCGGTGCTGCTGGCGTTTGTGCTGAGCCTTGGGGTGGCGATTGCCGCACCCGCCGTACAAGCAGCCAATCTCTCGCCCGACCAGCAAATCATTTGCGTGGGCTCGGGTGGCATGAAAGTCATCACCTTTGCGGCAGACGGCACGGCGCTAGAGACGCAAACTACACATAGCCTAGACTGCCCGCTGTGCGGCGCTTTGTTAGCAGTTCCGCCCGCAGCCAAAGCCCAGAAAGGCTTGCAAGCTGCTTGCCATACGCAGCCTCAGTGGACAAGTGCTGCAGCGCATCTGCTCTTTGAATCACGCGCTCCGCCTGCGCGAGGTCCACCTCTTCTTAAAAATTAATCATGCCTTGGATCGCGCAATTGCACTGTCCATTTATATTTAATTTTTAGGGGAAATCATGTTTAAAAAAATCACACTCGGCCTAGGCGCCGCTCTCGTTATCACCAGCAGTGCCCTCGCACATGCTGACAAAGCACATGTCGATGTTGCTGATGCGTGGATTCGCCCCACAGTCGCAGGGCAAATGGGTACAGGCGGTTTTATGAAACTAACCGCACGTGAAGATTTGCAGCTAGTCGGCGTGAGCACGCCCGTTGCCAAAGTTGCCGAAGTGCATGAAATGCGTGCCAGCAAAGCGGATGCGAATGTGATGGAGATGCGTGCCGTTAAAAGCGTCACGTTGCCCAAGGGGCAAACCGTCGAGCTCAAAGCTGGCGGCTATCACCTGATGCTGATGGAAATGAAACAGCTGCTCAGCAACGGACAAACCGTACCCATCACACTGCACTTTAAAAACGCCAAGGGCGAAGCCTCCAAGCTGGACATTCAAGCGCAGGTAGGCCGAGGTGCTCTGCAAGCCACGCCCGACAAGGCTTCCAGTCACAAGCATTAATTAAGTGGTTGAACCTTGCTGATTAAAACGAGTACGAACGACAGCCTGTGGACGGTTGTTTTGCGTTGCTCGTTTTTTAAAGGTGAGATCAAATCGGTCAAAGTATTAAACAGTTGCGGCAACAAAAAGTTTGATGCACAAGCCGTTGCCGAGACCAAAGGCAAGCACGTGCCCGAGGTTGCATTTGGCACGAGTCGTCACGAATATTGGAAAACGCTCACGTGGACGATGCCTAAAGGTGCGCCTTACGCCGAGCCC
>JANPAY010000487.1:0-2074 GCA_031430155.1 Comamonadaceae bacterium | reverse complement strand
CTCTACTAAAGTTAGTATTTACTCAAATAATCCTCCCATGTATCAGGGAAAATTTGTTTAGCTCTTTTTTTAATTCGCTCCGGTATTGGTGTGGATTTGTAATCTATTCCATTATTTTTTAAAAATTCAATCACTTCCAATTTATATTTATAATCTTTGCTATCAATATCGATAAAATCACTTCTCATTAAATTTTGGATAGAATCTACTTCACCACTGAATCCAGCAAAGACTACTCCTTTATAATTTAATTTTCCACTCTGTAGCAAGTATAATATTATATCATAATTTTTTTTTAAAAGGCAAGTATATAAGATTGAAGATCCTGCGCTATTCACATAATTTACATCAGCCCCTTTTTCAACTAAATATTTTACTCTATTAATGATCGGTGGATTGTTTGAACATGCCGCCATTAAAACACTTTTTCCGGCACCTTTACCCGGACCTTCAACCATTGAACTCAATCCATTCGGATTACCGCCATAACTAATTAATAGGCTTAAAAGAGTCGTATCATCTACCATAGAACTTATTTTCGCACAATTATACATGGGTGAATTCCCATTAAAGCTGTCCGTATGATTAGGATTGGCTCCTAAATTCAGCAATTTTCTGCATGAATTTAATAACTCATTTTGTACGGCGAGTTGTAATAAAGATTGCCCATATATTGCTTCCTCAAAATCAACAGGGATATTATGTCCTTTGACTTGTTTTTCGATTTCAAACGTATCTTGATTTTGTACAGCTTTGGCAAGATTCCATGCCTCAGTATCTTTAAATAGTCCGAACTCATGCCCTCTTAATTCACGCTTTTCCACTTGGCATAATGTGATAGTGCTACAAAAAAAAACAATAGCAATTATATTTATTTCTTTTATAATTTTCATTAAATTACTATACACTTTGCTAAGTGCTAAAACCCTTCCTTGAACTGTCTGTAATTAATGCATTAATAAAATCAATAAGTTCAATTAGGTTATGAATGCTAATTTGTAAGTTATCATAGCTAGTTCTAAAAATAGAAATGGCTTTTGCGCCATGTTTTTTGATTTTAGTCGGTAAAACCGCCCATTGTTTTAATCCTTCTCGAATAGATAAGCCATAAGCAATGGCTACAATACCAATCAAGAGCTGCACTTTTTGTTGTTCTTTAAGATTGAGATCTTCTAAATTGAAGCCGTTTTTTTTAACGTGCCGGAAAAAGACTTCAATACCCCATCGTTTACGATAGTCCTGACTGATTTGAGCGACTTGCTTTTCTACACTCAGCAATACCACAAAATCATCGCCGGGTCCAGGTTTGGGATTCACCCTTCGTTTAGCCGTATTGGGCAGCACTGTAAAATAAAAAAGTTGCCCTTGATAAGTAAATTTGGATTGAAAAAAGCCGTTTTTTTTAACCTTTCGGCGTATTTTCTGCTCAAGTTTATAGACTGTCAAGTCGTTAGTAGCCGCCACTAAGTGAAAATAATCCTGCCACCGTAAACGCACTACAAAGCATAAATGATGTTCAACCATCCACACAAACCAATCTAAACCAATAAATTCACGGTCGCCCAAGAGCGTTAATTGATACTTTTTATCCCCTTTCCAAACCTTTTTAAAACGACTCAATAAAGCTTGCCTCTCTTCACTATGAGAATTACCCTTTTTAGGCAGTAATTCCCATAAAATAGGTATAAATATCCCATTGGGCAGTAATAAACCTAAACATAACACATTTATTTTGTGGCTCCCTATTTCCCAGTTTGTCCTATCTATCACTAAATAGCCCACCCCTGAGCAATGCGTCATACTCATGATAAGGAGGGTAAGACCTAAACAGAAGGCATCTCGACCTTTTATTTTGAAAAATCGGATAAAGCGCGTGTAAGCACTTGATAGCTTAATCCCTTTTATTCCTGTACATATACCTACTTTACTCTTACATTTATTCAAGTTAACTGTCCGACTTTGTAGTATGCAGTCTAACAATAAAACCATCACTTTCACCACACAGATACGGTGATTTGGAAAAAAATCTTTAATTTCGCCTACTGGCGGCAGTTGTATGACCATCGTATGTTCG
>JANPAY010000486.1:0-2320 GCA_031430155.1 Comamonadaceae bacterium | reverse complement strand
TTGGCACCAAACTACCGCCGAGCGCACCAATTTCGCCAATCATCGAGCCCGCCACCGCTGTGGTGGTTGACCAGCGTAGTGGCACCAGCTGAAACAGCGCACCGTTTCCAGCGCCCAGTGCTGCAAAACAAAGCATGACTAAAAGCGTCGTCGCAGGCAATGAGCCTGTGGCAAAACTGCACAGCACCAGCGTGATCGCCACAATGACCAAAACAGCGGTCAATGTATTGATGCCGCCAAAGCGATCTGAAATCCAGCCACCAAATACGCGGAGTGCCGCACCCATAAAGGCCGCCAGCATGGTCAGCTGTCCTGCCTGCACCTTGCTCACGCCAAATTGATCGTAGTAGTAAGTCGGCAAAAACGAAGCGAGTCCAATAAATCCGCCAAAAGTGACCACATAAATCAAGCTAAAAGCCCAGCCGTCTTTTTCAAACAAACAGGCAATGTGCTGGCGGAACGTGGCGTGCTTGTCCAAATCGTCAGGCTCTTTGGCCATGAGAAAGACCACCAAAAAAGGCACGATGACCGAAATGGCGGCGAAGCCGTACACCGTCGTCCACCCGTAAGCTTGCGCGAGCGGCGGCGCGACCAGCACACAAATGGCCGTGCCCACATTACCCGCACCCACAATGCCCATGGCAAGGCCTTTGTGCTTAGGCGGGAAAGAGCCCGACCCCAGCGACATCGCCACGCCAAAACTTGCACCCGCAACACCTAGGAGCACGCCCATCGCCAACAGATCGTTGTAACTTTTAACGAAGAAAAATCCAAACGCCATCGCAACGGCAATCAACGCCATTTCGATCAGGGTTGCGTTTTTGCGCCCCACGTATTGCGCCATCAACCCCAATGGAAAGCGCATCAGAGCACCCGCAAAAATAGGAATCGACAGCATCAAACCTTTTTGTTGCGGCGTGAGATGAAACTCCTCAGAAATAAACGGCGCCATCGCGCCATTGAGCACCCATATAAAAAATGAATACGTGAAGTAGAAAAACGCCGCGAAGAGCGTCGGCGCATGGCCGCTTTTTAAAAATCCCTTGAATCCCGACATGGGTCATCCCTTTGTTGAAGTAACGAATGCTTTCACTCAAGCGAATTTCGTGCCACAAGTTTTGAATGTGAAAAAAACTGGCACGGTGGTTGCTAAGGGATAAGGGTTAGCCCCTATCACCCGTTTTAAGGAAACCACATGAATCTCTCTAGCAACATTACCCTTTCACGCAGATCGCTATTGGCAACAGGCTCAAAAGCCATAGCGGGCGTGGCACTGCAAGCATCACCCTTACTTAGCGGTTTTGCCTATGCGCAAGGCTCGGACGCCCCAGAACGGAAGGAAATTCGTATCGGCTTCATTCCGCTCACCGACTGCGCCAGCATCGTGATGGCTTCGGTTTTGGGTTTAGACGTCAAGCATGGCGTGAAATTTGTGTTGGACAAGCAGGCTTCGTGGGCAGGCGTGCGCGACAAGTTGATTTCGGGTGAGCTGGACATGGCGCACGTGCTCTACGGCCTCGTCTATGGCACGCATCTGGGCATCGGTAGCACCAAAAAAGACATGGCCGTTTTAATGACCCTCAACAACAACGGCCAAGCGATTAGTTTGTCTAAAAAGCTAGCCGAGAAAGGCGCTGTGGATGGCGCAACACTCGCAAAAGTCATGAAGAATGAAAAGCGCGACTACACGTTTGCGCAAACCTTTCCCACGGGTACACACGCCATGTGGCTCAACTATTGGCTAGCCGCTAGCGGCATCGACCCTATTAAAGACGTCAAAAACATCACCGTACCACCGCCGCAAATGGTCGCCAATATGCGTGTGGGCAATATGGACGGGTACTGCGTGGGTGAGCCGTGGAATCACCGCGCGATTGCGGACGGCATTGGCATTACCGCGATTACCACGCAAGATATTTGGAAGGATCACCCAGAAAAGGTGTTGGCAACCCAAGGCGACTTCGCCAAGAAGTATCCCAACACCTGCCGCGCCGCGATTGCTGCTGTTTTAGAAGCGGGCAAATGGATTGATGCCAGCCTTGCCAACAAAAACAAAATGGCCGAGACGATTGCCGATAAATCCTACGTCAACACCAGCGTAGACGTGATTAACCAGCGCATTTTGGGTCGTTACCAAAACGGCCTAGGCAAAACGTGGGATGACGCGAATCACATGAAGTTCTTTAACGATGGCGCGGTGAACTTTCCGTATCTGTCGGACGGCATGTGGTTTCTCACACAGCACAAGCGCTGGGGCTTGCTTAAAGATCATCCTGACTATTTAGCAGTGGCCAAGGCCGTAAACCGCACGGATATTTAT
>JANPAY010000485.1:0-3330 GCA_031430155.1 Comamonadaceae bacterium | reverse complement strand
CGCTTTGCGGCCTTCGGCATAGTCGGCACTTTCAAAGCAGCCGCGAATCAGCGTTTGGCATTTCGCCATATCCAGCTCAGGCGATGGTTTTAAGATTTCTGCCGTAATAGCCTTGGCCGCTGCAATCGTGATGGGCGCATTGGCGGCGAGTGCATCCGTGTACTCCTTCAGTAAAGCGGGCAAGTCGGCAGGCTCGCAGACCCGTGAAATTAAGCCTAAAAATCTAGCTTCATTTGCATCAATTCTTCGGGCGGAAAAGAATAAATCTTTAGCGTTGCCAGGGCCAATTAAATCGACTAGATTTTTCATCGCGGAGTAGCGGTAACCCAGTCCCAGCCTAGCTGCGGGGATGGAGAGCACTGAGTCAGAACTTGCGATTCGGATGTCGCAGCTAATCGCCACATTCACGCCGCCGCCAATGCAATAGCCTTGTATGCACGCTAGCGTTGGCTTTGCAAAGTTAGCAATGGATTGCAGACATTCTTCGGCCATTTTTTCGTAGCGATTCACGGCTTCTTTAGCAGCGCGTTGGTCTTCAAACTGCGTGATGTCCGCACCTGAAACGAAGGCTTTGTCGCCAGCGCCTGAAAACACGACTAAACGGACACGTTCGTCGTGCAAAGCCACATCCAGCAAGGGCGGGACGGCTTCCCACATATCAACAGATAGCGCGTTGTGCCGCACGGGATTATTGAATTGAATGTGGAGTGTCGTGGCTTCTAACCAGGTTTTCACATGCTCGGTGGTGGAGATGTATTCCATGCTGGCCATCAAAAAACTCCCTTTGTTTTGAAGCGAGCTACATCATCAGATGAATAGCCAAACTCCGCCAAAATCTCTTCTGTGTGCTCGCCGCGCTTGGGTGCAGAGCGTGCAATGTGGCTTGGCGTACGCGTGAGCTGCACGGGTTGCCCGACCATGCGCTGCTTGCCCATGCGATTGGAGACTACGTCTTTGATCATGCCTAAGTGCTCGATCTGTGACTCACTCAGCGCATCCTTCATGTTGTTAATCACGCCGCAAGCCACACCGCCTGCATTCAAGCGTTCAATCCAATAGGCGCGGTCTTGTTTAGCGAGGCGTGCGTTGATGTCTGCATTCAACACATCGCGGTTCACCGATCGACCCGCTTTGTCGTGAAAGCGTGAGTCCGTGACCCACTCGGGCGCATCCAAAATATCGCAAAAGCGCTCCCAAATTTTGGAGCCAAACACGGCGATGTTCATGTAGCCATCGCGTGCCTTGTACACGCCTGTCGGGATGCTGGTCGGATGGAAGTTGCCTGCTTGAGTCGCGACTTCGCCATCAATCAACCAGCGTGACGTTTGAAAGTCCATCATGTACACCATCGATTCGAGCAACGAGGTGTGCAACCATTGACCTTGGCCTGATTTTTCGCGTTCTAAGAGCGCCACCAAGATGCCTTGCGCTGCGAAGATGCCCGCGCACAAATCGGCAATCGGAATGCCTACGCGCATGGGCGCGCCAGTGGGATCGCCCGTCACCGACATGAGGCCGCCCATACCCTGCGCGATTTGGTCAAAACCTGGACGCTCGGCCAGTGGGCCGCTTTGTCCAAAGCCCGAAATGCTGGCATACACCAGTCCTGGGTTGGTGAGCTTTAGCGACTCGTAATCAATACCCAATCGGAACTTCACATCAGGGCGAAAGTTTTCCACCACCACATCCGCTTTGGCGATGAGCTGCTTGAGAACAGCAATGCCCTCTGGCTCTTTGAGGTTGAGCGTTATGGAGCGTTTGTTGCGGTGTGTGTATTGGTAGTCGGAGCCATCTTGTCCGCCCAGCGTGTCGTCGCCGCGCATGTTCTCGGGCATTTGGACTTGCACCACGTCCGCGCCCCAATCGGCGAGTTGTCTGCAAGCAGTGGGCCCTGCACGGACTTGGGTGAGATCGATGACGCGAAAGCGGGCAAGAGCTGAGGAGGCGGGCATGTGTGACATACGCCCAAGTTTAGAGTGCCGACAAGGCTAAAGACTAGACGGCTGTCGCCGCTGCATTTGCCGCAGCAGACACGGCGGCTTTAGCGGCAAACTCCGCTCGTAGTGCCTTGAGTTTCGCCATCGGGTCTTCGCGCACGGTCTGCACATCGAGCGCCATCTCGGCAATAAAGCGGCTAGGGAATGCGCTCACCATATCGCGGCCCGCTTTTTTCTTTTTGGTCCAGCTCACCATCAGCGTGTCTTTGGCGCGGGTAATGCCGACGTACATCAAGCGGCGCTCTTCTTGCAGGCGGTTGACTTCGTCGCTTGGGCTGGATTCAATGATTTCTTCATCTTCGTCATCAGCGTCTTTTTTCTTATCGTTGGATTTTGTTTTTTTAACGTTTCGACTAAACGGCAGCGAGCCTTCAGTCACGCCCACCAGCATCACGTGCGGCCACTCCAATCCCTTGGCGGCGTGCAAGGTCGAGAGCGTCACCACGTTTTGATCCGCTTCGCGCTCGGACAGCGTGGAGAGCAGCGAGACGTTTTGAATGACTTCCAGTAGCGTCTTAGATTCGCTGACCAAGGTCACGCCTGCCGTGTCGTCAATTTCACCACCGCAGCGCTTGGCCATCCAGTCGCAAAAATCGAGCACGTTTGCCCACCTTGCTGCGGAAAGTTTTTCGGTTTCTGCGCCTTCCATCAGGTGTTTTTCGTAGCCGATGTCTTTCAGCCATTCCATCAAAAACGCTTTGGCATCTTCCGCACCATTGGTTTGCCGCGCACGAAACTCCAAATCGTTTATATAACGTCCAAATTCATGCAATGCCCCCAAAGCCTTACTGGATAAGGCTCCGCTCAGGGACGATGTGAAGAGCGCTTCAAAAAGACTCAGCTTGTAGCTAGACGCAAAATTGCCCAGCGTACCCAGTGTGGCGTGACCGATGCCGCGCTTGGGAGTGGATACAGCACGGATGAACGCGGGGTCATCGTCGTTGTTGGATAGGAGTCTGAGCCACGAACAGAGGTCTTTGATTTCGGCGCGATCAAAAAAGCTTTGGCCGCCTGACACTTTGTACGGAATCGCTGCTTTGCGCATGGCTTTTTCAAACGCCTTGGCGAGGTGATTGGCGCGGTACAAAACCGCAAAGTCTTTGTACTCCTTGGGTTGCGCGGCGATGCTGCTCTCGGATGCTCGTAGCGATTGGATTCGCGCTACCACACGCTCGGCTTCGTGCTCCTCAGAGTCGGCATCGACCACGCGCACAGGTTCGCCTGCCTTGATGTCGCTCCACAGTTTTTTAGGAAATAGCTTGGGATTGTTGCCAATCACGTTGTTAGCGGCTTGCAAAATTTGCGGCGTGGAGCGGTAGTTTTGCTCCAGCGG
>JANPAY010000484.1:0-4078 GCA_031430155.1 Comamonadaceae bacterium | reverse complement strand
GATTCATACAATATCAAATCACGCTCAACCAAAATAGGCACTTGCGCATAGGGATTCATCACTGCGATGTCTTCGGGTTTGTTGTACAAATCCACATCGCGAATTTCAAAATCCATGCCTTTTTCAAACAAGACAAACCGACTACGGTGCGAGAAAGGGCACGTTGTGCCAGAGTACAAAACCATCATAAAAATTACCCCTTAAAAGCGAACGGCTGCTAAGGTTGCAGCCGCCCTAAAAATACACGGTGACATGCCCCGCTTGAGCGAGATGTGAATTACTTCACATCTTTCCAATAAGCCGCATTCAATCGCCACGCGATCACCGAGAAGATCAGCATAAAAAACAAAACCCAAACACCAATTTGCACACGCTTGTTTTGTGCTGGTTCTGCCATCCACTGCATAAACCCAACCAAATCACCGACCGCTTGGTCGTACTCAGCAGGCTTCATGCTGGCTTGCAGCTCCCACAGTACGTGGGGCATAGCAACTTTGGGGTACGCATGGTTATTCCAGCCTGTTGGACTTGCCTCGTCTTTGTAATAGCTGCGCAAATAGGTATAGACATAGTCGGCACCCGAGCCCTTACTGCCGTCCGAACGCGAACGGGTCATGACGCTGAGGTCTGGGGGATTACCACCAAACCACTCTTTGGCTTGTTGCGGATCAATCGCTGCTTTCATGGTGTCGCCCACTTTGGCAGAGCCAAATAGCAAGTTTTCTTTGATTTGCTTTTCTGTCAGCCCAATGTCCGTCATGCGGTTGTAGCGCATAAACGCTGCCGAGTGGCAATTCAAGCAATAGTTCACAAACAACTTAGCACCGTTTTGCAGAGCCACTTGATCGTTGGTTTTATTGGGCGCTTTGTCCCATTCAATGCCGCCTTCGTTAGCAAAAGCACTCACAGTGCCAAAAGCCAAACCTAACGAGAGTAAGAGAGCAAATAGTTTTTTCATTTTTTTTATGCTCCTATCAGTGAGCGGCAAAAGTAACGCGATCAGGCACGGACTTGAAAGTACCCAACTTGCTCCACCAAGGCATCAAGAGGAAGAAGCCGAAGTAGTAAAGCGTACCCGTTTGCGCAATCAAAGTTCCCACCGTTGTCGGCGCTTGGATGCCAAGATAACTCAAGATGACAAAGAAGGCCACAAACACGCCATACACCCACTTATGCCAATCAGGACGATAGCGAATAGATTTGACGGGACTCTTATCTAGCCATGGCAAGAAGAACAAAATAATCACGCCGCCACCCATGACGACAACGCCCCAGAATTTCGCATCAAAGGTTTTGAGCAACACGCAAGCAATCAAAGCAGCAATCAAGATAACAATCTTTAGTTTGGAGGAGAGACTAGACTTCAAATAAGTCCACGCCGCTGCCGCTGCCGCCAGCAGGCAAAACACATTCACCAGCACGTCATTGGTTGCGCGCAGCATCGAATAGAAGGCCGTGAAGTACCACACTGGCGCAATGTGCGCTGGCGTTTTGAGTGGATCGGCTGGAATGAAGTTGTTGTACTCCAAGAAGTAGCCGCCCATTTCCGGGGCAAAGAAAACCACCGCAAAGAAGATCGTCAAGAAGATGGAGAGCACGAACACATCATGGATCGTGTAGTAGGGATGGAACGGAATGCCATCTAGTGGAATGCCCGCGGCATCTTTGTTCGCTTTGATTTCCACACCATCCGGGTTGTTAGAACCGACTTCGTGCAGAGCCATGATGTGAGCAGCGACGAGGCCAATCAGCACCAAGGGAATCGCAATCACGTGGAAAGCGAAGAAGCGATTGAGCGTCGCATCGCCCACTACGTAGTCACCGCGAATCAGTAGCGCCAAATCGGGACCGATGAAAGGCACTGCGGCAAACAAATTCACAATCACTTGGGCGCCCCAATAGCTCATCTGCCCCCAGGGCAGTAAGTAGCCAAAGAAAGCTTCAGCCATCAAGCACAAGAAAATTGCGCAGCCAAATATCCAAATGAGTTCGCGTGGCTTACGGTAGCTGCCGTAAATCAAACCACGGTACATGTGCAGATACACCACGATGAAGAATGCCGAAGCGCCCGTCGAATGCATATAACGAATCCACCACCCACCTGGCACATCGCGCATGATGTACTCTACCGAGGCAAAAGCCAGGGCCGCATCAGGCTTGTAATGCATCGTCAAAAAGATACCCGTCACAATTTGCAGCACGAGCACTACCAGCGCTAGCGAGCCAAATATATAGAAAAAGTTAAAGTTTTTAGGCGCGTAATATTTGGTAACGTGCTCTTCTAGCAGCTTTGTTAGAGGAAAACGGTTATCAACCCAGTTAAGTAACTTTTCGCCAGCGGATGCGTTTGCGGAGACTTCTTTCATTTCAGCCATGTTCGTTTCTCCTTAAGCCGAGGCTACGTCTTGGCCAATGAGAATCTTGGTAGCAGACGTATACATATACGGCGGCACTTCCAAGTTATCTGGCGCGGGTTTGTTTTTATAGACACGGCCTGCTACATCAAATGTAGAGCCATGGCAAGGGCATAAAAAGCCGCCTTGCCAATCGTCCGGCAGAGAAGGCTGAGGGCCAGCCACTAATCTGTCCGACGGCGAGCAACCCAGATGCGAGCAAATACCCACCACGACCAGCACATCTTTATGCTCTTCACGTGCTCGGAATTCATTTCTGGCGTACTTGGGAGTCAATTCATCGACTTTGCGCTCAGACTTTGGATCAGCCAACTGGCTGTCCACCTTGGCCAGCACCGCCATTTGCTCAGGCGTGCGCTTCAAAATCCAAACAGGCTTACCGCGCCACTCCACCGTCATTTTTTCGCCTGGTTTGAGGGCGGAAATATCTGCCTCAACAGCTGCACCAGCGGCCTTCGCCCGCTCGGAAGGCATCAAACTTCCGCCTAAAGTCAGTGCTGCTGCACCGCCGCCTAAAGCGCCTGCACAGCTAGACGCAATGATCCACGTGCGCTTACTGCTGTCTACTGGCGGGTTATTTTTTACTTGACTAGTCATGCCAATTCCCAAGAGAAAATATGTCGAAATGTTGATGGAAACATTGAAGAACAAGGCTCGCCATCAGGGTCAACCTTCGATTGTAACGGAGCGGGCTTATGAAATTCAATCCCTAAAATTGTTGAAAGAGAGCGGCATGTCCACTAAATCCTTCTTAATCAAGGCCATTGCAGCCTGCAAATCGTCACGTTTGGCGCCCGTCACACGGACAGAATCACCCTGAATCGACGCTTGCACCTTTATTTTGCTGTCTTTAATGAGCTGAGTAATCTTTTTGGCATCCTTGGCTTCAATGCCCGTTTTGATCTTGATGACCTGCTTGACCTTATCCCCGCCAATCTTTTGGATATCGCCCACATCCAAATAACGCACATCCACCGCGCGCTTAGTCAGCTTATTGCGCAGCACATCGTCAATTTGCTGGAGCTGAAAGTCCGCATCGCCAATCAAGGTGATCTCTTTATCCTTTAATTCTGCGCTCGCAGAAGTGCCTTTGAAGTCAAAGCGCGTCCCGATTTCCTTAGCCGTGTTTTCCACAGCATTTTTGACTTCGGTCAAATCGGGTTCGCAGACGGTGTCGAATGAAGGCATAAGATTCTCCTGTTAGATAAGCTCAAAAATAAGCGTTGATGCACAATTGTCCCATGTTCAATATAGAAGCCAACGTCCCCCTGCAAGCGCACAACACCTTTGGCATCGTCGCCAAAGCTTTGCAACTAGCCCGCATTCAATCAACAAACGACATCAGCAGCCTGCTTGCCGATCCGCTACTTGTCAGTACGCCCAAGTTTGTTCTAGGCGGTGGCAGCAATTTAGTATTGACGGGCGATGTCAAACCCTTGGTTCTCAAAGTCGAAATCATGGGCAAGCGTATCGTGCGGGAGGCAGCCAAGCACTTTATCGTAGAAGCAGGCGCTGGCGAAAACTGGCACGATTTTGTGGCTTGGACGCTCGATCAAAACATGCCAGGCCTTGAGAACCTCGCGCTCATCCCTGGCACCGTGGGCGCATCGCCCGTACAAAACATTGGTGCTTATGGCGTGGAATTGCAAGATCGCTTTGACTCG
>JANPAY010000483.1:0-4445 GCA_031430155.1 Comamonadaceae bacterium | reverse complement strand
AGCAGTGCCATGGATCTACGTACTTATGGCATTGGCGCACAAATTTTGCGCGACTGCGGTGTGCAAAAAATGACCCTGATGGCCAGTCCACGCCGCATGCCCAGCATGACGGGCTATGGCCTTGAGGTAACGAACTACTTACAAAGGACAACTTAAATGTTTGGCGCAGATAAAGGCGTGGCAGTCAATGCACACAGCCTACTAGATGGAAAAAAACTTTACATCGGTATTGTGCAGGCTCGGTTTAATGCCAGCATCACTGATGCGCTCTTTCAAGCTTGCTACAACGAGCTATTGGCGCTTGGCGTGCAAGCCAAGCACATTGAACACATCACCGTACCTGGCGCACTAGAAGTTCCGACTGCACTGCAAGCCATGGCAGAACAAGAAAAATTTGATGCGCTCATCGCCCTTGGGTGCATCATCCGCGGTGAGACCTACCATTTTGAACTGGTCGCAAATGAATCGGGTGCTGGTGTCACCCGCATTTCGATCGACAACCAATTGCCGATTGCCAATGCCATCCTCACGGTGGAAAACGAGGCGCAAGCGATTGCACGTCAAACCGATAAAGGTGTTGATGCCGCTAAGGTTGCCGTTGAAATGGCCAATTTATTGAATGACATGGCATGAGCGACCAAGCAGCTGTGGCGGCAAAGCCAGTCAAGACACGCGGCACCTCACCACGAACGCGCGCGCGCGAATTTGCCCTGCAAGCCATTTACCAATTCATGGTCGGCAAAAATGAAATGTCTTCAGTCGATACGTTTACACGTGACTTGCTTGGGTTTAGCAAATGCAATGCCGAGCACTACGACGCACTGGTTTACGGCTGTGCGCGCGAAGCGTCCGTACTAGATACTCAAATCGCCCGATACCTTGATCGCGGTTGGAATGAAATCTCCCCCATCGAACACGCCATCATGTGGATTGGCACGTACGAGTATTTGCACTGCCCCGATGTACCATGGCGTGTGGTGCTCAACGAATGTATTGAGCTTGCTAAAACATTTGGCGGCACGGATGGACACAAATACGTCAACGGCGTACTGCACCAACTGGGCGGGGCGCTAAGGCCAAACGAATTAGACCAACGACAAGGGAAAAAAGCATGAACCAAGATCTCTCCATCGTCCATTTATTTTTGAACGCCAGCTGGGTTGTCAAAGGAGTCGTTATTTTGCTGCTGTTCATCTCAGTCATGAGCTGGGCCGTCATTTTTGGTAAATTGTTTTCGCTCAAACGAACCAGCAATTTAAACGAAGGCTTTGAGCGTGAGTTTTGGTCGGGCAAGGCGCTATCCGAGCTCTTTCAAACGGCCGCGCAAAACGCCAAATCGAATGGCCCCATGGAGCGCATTTTTGCCAGCGGTATGCGCGAATTTCAAAAAATTCAGCAATCACTGGCAGCACGCCGCGCTACGGATAGCGGCCTCTTGTTAGACGGCTCACGCCGTGCCATGCGGGCATCTATGCAGCGTGAGTTAGATGTGATCGAATCCAACTTATCTTTCCTCGCCTCCGTTGCCTCGGTATCGCCCTATGTAGGCCTGTTTGGTACCGTCTGGGGCATCATGCACGCGTTTACAGGCCTTGCAGCCCTGCAGCAAGTGACACTGGCCACGGTTGCGCCTGGCATTGCTGAGGCCTTAGTTGCCACCGCCATTGGTCTCTTTGCCGCCATTCCAGCCGTGGTTGCCTACAACCGCTTTGCACGTCAAATTGACCGCATTGCGAACCAAATGGAGACTTATATCGAAGAGTTCTCTAACATCCTACAGCGATCAGTGGCGATGCAGTCTGCACCACCAGCTACTGCACCTATGACGGCATCAGGGCACTAATCATGGCAGCACTGCAAGGTTCATCCAGAGGCAGTGGACGTCGTGGTCGTCGTACCATGGCGGAAATCAACATGGTGCCATTTATTGACGTGATGCTAGTGCTACTCATCATCTTCATGGTCACTGCCCCGCTGATTACACCCAGCATGATCGATCTGCCAAGCGTCGGCAAAGCCGCCAAACAGCCTGACAAGATTGTCCAGGTCATCATTAGTCTGGACGAATCCATTAAGCTAAAAGTCGATAGCGCGAGCGAACAGGTAATAGACAAAGATCAACTCGCTCAGTCTGTAAAAAACGCCTTGCAGGCCACGCCAAACGCGGCTTCCTCTAGCGCCAATGCGGCCGTGGTGATTAGTGCTGACAAAAATGTGAAGTACGAAACGGTGGTTCGCGTCATGGATACTTTGCAGCGTGCAGGCGTGCCGCGCGTGGGTTTATCCGTTCAACTCGCGCCCTAAGGCACTACTCGGCATCATGGCCAAGACTCTTTCCTCAGCCCAAAGCTTTGCACCGCCACGTGCGAATCTCGGTCTGGGCGGCATGATGCTAGCGCTGATGGTGCACGGGTTTTTGGTTGCCGCACTGACCTGGGGTATCAGCTGGCGCAGCAACACAGAGCTCGTCACCGCCTCTGCCGAATTGTGGGGCGAGCTACCCGTAGAAGCTGCAGCGCCATTACTCTCTCAGCCATCTTTGCCTCCAGAACCAATACCCGCAACGCCTGCGGTCAAAGCACCCGATATCGTGACGGAGAAGGCCAAGGCTAAGGAAGCAGCTGATCTGCTGGCTAAGGAGAAAGCCGACGCAGCTAAACGTAAAGCAGAGGATGCCAATAAATTACGTGAGCAACTCAGGCAGGACCAAATCAAACGTATGGCCGGACTAGCAGGTGCAACGGGTACACCATCCAGCACAGGCAACGCTTTGCAAAGCGCCGCACCGTCCAGTAGCTACGCAGGTAAAGTCAAAGCCAAAGTCAGACCCAACATCGTGTTTCAAAATGCTGAAACCGTTGAGGGCGATCCCACGGTCGAAATTGCCATTCGCCTCGCCCCCGATGGCACTGTCACCACGCCACTCAAAGTGAGCAAGTCCAGCGGCAATGCGGCCTGGGACACCGCAGTGCTGCGTGGCATTGAAAAAACTGAGACATTTCCGCGGGACAGCGATGGCAAATTCCCCGCCCCTTTTACCTTGGCTTGGCGTTTGAAAGAGTAATTTTCATATGAACTTCGTCGCACGCAGCGTTGGCGGTTGGCTCAGTCGCTATCTCAGTAAAGAAAACAAAAAAGCCAGCATCGGCACACCCGCTAATATCGAAGCTGTGCGCCAGTGCGTCAGGCCTGGCGATGTGATACTCGTCGAGGGCAACACCAAATTCAGCACAGCCATCAAGTATCTGACACAGTCCACTTGGTCACATACCACACTCTATGTTGGAACGATCACAGTAGAGGGAAAAACGCACCACGATCAACTCATCGAAGCGGATGTCTCAAAAGGCATCATTCATGTCAACTTAGCTGAGCTGAAAGGCTATCACCTGCGTATTTGCAGACCCATCGGGTTAGATGAAGCAGAGGTTAATTTGTTACGCGACTATGCCGTTAGCAAACTAGGCGGCAGCTACGATCTGCGTAATGTCTTTGACCTTGTACGCTATCTCGTTCCCATCCTCCCCTTTCCAGCCGCGCACAGGCGTAAACTGCTCGCGTTTGGTAGCGGCGAGCCTACCAAAGCGATCTGCTCGACTTTGGTTGCGGAAGTGTTTGAACAAGTTCGTTACCCGATTTTGCCCACTGTCAATAAAAAACAGCACCTCAGCCAACGCGATCACAGCCTCTTTACACCGCGTGATTTCGATGTGTCGCCTTACTTCAAAATTATCAAGCCAACAGTGGAGTTAGGCTTTGATTTCCGCACGTTTGAGTGGGTTAGTAAACCAGCTTAAGGCTACTGGCATCCACCGCCGCATACCAGCTAGCCAGCGCCGCGTCACTTGGGAAAAATCTTGCGTTTTCACCTAACTGCAACTGCGCAGTTGCACCTATGTCATCCGTCATTTTTTCCACTTCAAACCGAATCCCGAGTCCTTTAAAAAATTCCCCCTGATCGGTTAGCTCACGTTTAGGTGGAAAGTTTTTCATAATCGCACGCATCGACTGTGAGATGCCCTGCAAGCCTTGCTGGGTGTGGGTTTGCTTGACTTTGATCGTAAGGTATTTACCAAAACGGCAACGTGCACTTGCCAAATCCCACATCTTGTTGACCTGCAATCGGAAACCGCCTGAAAAACGATCGGGTTGCACCTTGGCTTGCACAATGATGAGCGAATCGTCAGCGAGCAAATCTTTATTGGCGTTGATCAGGGCCTCGTCCGCTGTTGCCTCCATCACACCCGATTTATCGTCTAACTTGAAGATGGCAAGCTTGCCGCGTTGCCCATTGATGACGCGCATGTCGCCCACAATACCAGCCAATAAAACTGTTTCGCGCGAGTAACCCTCACTACTGCCCTCTAACTCGCCAATCAGCTTGGTGACAAACTGGCGAACCTCTAGGCTGCAGGCATCAAACAAATGCCCTGACATAAAGAATC
>JANPAY010000482.1:0-11195 GCA_031430155.1 Comamonadaceae bacterium | reverse complement strand
TTTTGCTTGTCTTTCACAATCAACACCATAGGCTGGTTCACCAATCGAGAAATCGGTGCAAAGTCGGTTTCAGGGTCATAAGACAAACTTTTAAAAATACTTTTATTGGTTGTTAAAAACGAGGCTGGCGAGACGGTCAGCGTATAGCCATCGGGTGCAGACTTGGCCACCGCGGGCATCCCAATCTGCCCCGATCCACCTGCGCGGTTATCAACCACAAAAGGCTGACCCAAGGTGCTGCTTAGCTTTTGACCGAGCATCCGGGCAATCATGTCGACACTGCCGCCTGCGGGGAGCGCCACAACAAGCTTGACAGGCTGATCTGGGTATTTATTTTGAGCGGTCGCTTGACCAGAGAGCGACATGCCCCCCAATAAACTCAGTAGGCCTGTTAAAAGTAAGGCGGTACGTTTGGTCGTCATGTGAGATTCTCCAAGTGTGAATACAAATAGATTTGAAAAGCAGGATTGGTGCTAACTTTAATCAATTTTTGCACCTGACTCTTTAACTACCTTCGCCCACTTGACGGTTTCCGTTTGAATCAGGGCATCTAGCGCCTCAGGCGAACCTGGTTGCATATCCAGACCAAGCTGAAAAAGCTTCTCTTTGACATCAGGCAAATTCATCGCACGAATCACTTCTTGATTGATTTTGGCTAATAGATCTTTGGGCATCTTGGCGGGACCGAACACGGCAAACCACGATGTGGCTTCAAATGCTGGCAAACCAGCCTCTGCCATGGTTGGGATATTCGGCGCAGCGGGGGAGCGTTTAGCGCTTGTCACCGCTAAACCACGCAGCTCACCCGCCTTCACTAGCGGCAGACTAGACGGCATGTTGTCAAACATCATGGTGATGTGGCCGCCCAGTAAATCAGGAATCGCCTGCGCACGTCCGCGGTACGGCACATGGCGCGTCTTCACACCCGCCTGAATGTTGAACATCTCGCCCGACATGTGGTTCGATGTGCCATTGCCAGGAGAACCATAGCTGAGCGTGTCGGGCTTGGCCTTGGCTAAATCAATCAACTCTTTCACTGTTTTGGCTGGCACGTTGTTATTGATCACCAGTAAATTGGGCGTGCTTCCTAAAAACGAAATCGAAGTGAAGTCCGTTGCCGCGTTGTACGGCATCTTGCTATACAAGGACGGATTAATCGTTTGTGAGCCCACCGTGCCAACCAATAGCGTATAGCCATCAGGTGCGCTTTTGGCCACAAAATCCGCGCCAATGTTGCCACCCGCGCCAGGCTTGTTCTCAACCGTCACGGCTTGCCCAAGCGACGACCACTTTTCGGCCAGCACGCGCGCCAAGATATCCGGTGCGCCCCCCGTAGGAAAACCAATCACGATCTTGACGGGTTTATTGGGCCAAACAGTTTGAGCCTGTACCGAAGCAAGCGAAAAGCAGAAAACAGCGGCAGCAAAGAAAGTAGTTTTTTTCATCATATTGGCTATTTTTCAGTAATTTTTTGATTTCAGCTATGCATAGATACCCTATTGTGATAAACTAATACTGTTGGATTAATTTTTAATGTTAATTTAAACAATTTTATTTCTTATGTTTAATCAAAATTTAAATAATGCTACTGATGATGATGTTTACATCATTGATATGGGGGCTGCTCGTCAACCTACGGTTTCGTTTGCACATACTCAAAAGGCCGCTTGGATGCTTCACACAAACGTCCTACTGCCAGCTGCCCAAACGATTGATTTAACGATTGCCGAACATGAAAACATGGCTCTAACGCTAGAGAGCGCGATCCAGCAAGCCTATGGCACAGGCGTATGGCTAGAGCATTTAGATGAGCATAAAGTTCGCTCAGCAAAGCTTGGGGGACTGACAAAACTGCAGCAAGGCGCTGAAAAAAGATACGTGGAAGGTGATCCATCGTTTCCTATGCTGCTGAACATGCATGAGCGATTCGCCAATGCCGCAGCCGATGCCATTAGCTTGGCGCGTGCGGACAAAGTCGAAGAGGCTTACGCCGTACTCACGGGCCGATATGCACGTTCAAGCCGCCAGATTGTGTGGTTACTCAAAAATTTAAAGCAGCGGATTCACACACCCAAGACAACCACATCCATCACGCTGGGCACCTAATCTTTAAACTGGAATGCCTTTATTTGCAAGGCCATCCGCTCGCTCATTGCCCGCATTGCCTGCGTGACCCTTGACCCATTGCCAATCAATCGTGTGACCAGCAGTTGACACCACGGCATCCAAACGCTGCCACAAATCCATATTTTTCACTGGCTGCTTAGCTGCTGTCTTCCAACCGCGCGCCTTCCAGCCTGAAATCCACTCGGTGATGCCCTGCATGACATATTTACTATCCAAATAAATCGTCACGTCGCAGGGGCGCGTGAGGGCTAACAGCCCTTCAATGACCGCCATCATCTCCATGCGATTATTGGTCGTTTCACGTTCGCCACCGCACAACTCTCGCTCGGTCAAACCCTTATCCGTCGTGACTTGCAAGAGTGCGCCCCAGCCACCAGGACCTGGATTGCCTTTGCATGCGCCGTCTGTGTACAGTACGACTTTCATATGGTCACAGCCTCGTGTCGTTGCTGTCTTTTGAGCTTGCTATTTTTGTTTTTGATTTGCATTCGTTCTTTATCCATACCAATGATGGCTTCTACATTCGCCATGTCTTCCGTTTGCATTAAATAGGCCTGCACAAAATCGAATAAGCGATCCAGCGCAAATTGATGCGTCTTGCCTGTTGTCGCATAGAGCCAATCGGCAAACAGCATGAAATTATCAAACGGTGCATCCTTGAGCAGCAGCGGCAGCGTATGTGCAAATCGCCCCGAGTTCGCTACCAAGTCCCAGTAACGGGCAAAGCGGCTCATGCGCTGCATCTCAATAAACGTGAGATCTTGATTCGCTACGATTTCATACGGTGCGTCAGGGCTAAACGTCATGCGGTACGGCGCGGTGTGCCTGATGATGGGTGTGCCGCGCAAGCGCTTCAAGATGCCGAACTGAATTTCGTGTGGTCCAAGCCCCACTAAGCGATCGAAGCCTGCGCCAAAGCTTTGCATCGTCTCGCCTGGCAATCCCGCAATCAAATCGACATGCATGTGCGCCCTACTCTGGGTATGCAGCCAGCGCAAGTTCTCTGCCGCCTTGTCGTTATTTTGCTTGCGGCTAACCAAAGCCTGCACATCTGTATTAAAAGTTTGAATGCCAATTTCAAACTGCAAAGCGCCTGCGGGGAACTTAGCAATCGTCTCTTTCAGCACATCTGGCAAATGATCGGGAACAAGCTCAAAGTGAGCATAGATGGGGTCTTCCACCGTATACCGATCTAAAAAGAATTGCAATATCTTGAGGCTCACTTTAGCATTCAAATTGAACGTGCGATCGACAAACTTAAACTGCCGCGCACCGCGCTGATAAAGCATCTCCATTTCGTTCAAGAATTTTTCCGTTTCAAACGGCCACGCTGTTTTATCAAGCGCAGAGAGGCAAAACTCGCACTTAAACGGACAACCACGGCTCGCCTCCACGTAGAGCGTGCGGTGGGCAATATCCTCATCCGTGTACTCGCCATAAGGCATGGCAAGCTCAGAGAGTGGTGGTTGCTCGCCCGCATGGACTTGCATGAGCGGCTTGGGCCCGTGCAGAACAGCCTGTGCAAGCTTTCGGAAGGTGACGTCACCCCAGCCTGTGATGACGTAGTCTGCCAATTGGCAGATACGCTGCTCATCTATTTCAAAACTCACCTCAGGGCCACCAAGAATGATGACCACTTCGGGCGCAACGCGTTTAAGCAGCGCCACGATTTTGGTGGTGTCGTCTACATTCCAGATGTACACACCAAAGCCAATGATTTTGGGTTGGTGCGCAAGCAGTTTTTCCACCACTTCATTTGTTTGCTGACCGATGATGAACTCGTCGATGATTGAGTCTTCGCGCAACTCATCCAAATTCGCTCGCAAACAGCGCAAGCCCATACTGGCGTGGGTGTAACGAGCATTAAGCGTAGTCAGGACGATGCTGGTCATACTAGGGCTTAGAACCGCGTACCTAGCGAAAAACGCCACATATTTTGTACACCAAAATTGGCGTTTGGGTCGTAGCTTAAACGTACAAATTTTTCATGCCAATCGTAGGTGGCTGATAAACCCAGCTTGTTGATTTTTTGTATGCCGCCCGAGCTATCCACCACGTTTCCGGCTTTCGATAAAACATCAAAGGTCACGCGCTCATGCTCACTCAAACCTTGTCGATAAATTGCGTGGAAGTGCCGCTGATCGGGGTTTAGCCGGTTATCGCGTACCCATTGAAAGCCTAAAGATTGATGCGCACCCCATCGGTAACCGCCAGAGGCCATCAGTGCATCGTTGGGATCGAAATTCAAATTCACGTAGGGGCGAAGATTGGTGCGCCCAAGTCCCGCTCCCACATACCAAGTGTTGCCTGTCTCCACGCCAAAACTACCGCCCCAAAAACCGCCAGAGGCGGATTGCAGACTGGGCTGCAACCGAACCCGCCCCGTGCTAAATGTGTTATCCCAGCCCGTGCGCCATTGCTTTTGCCGTGTTGTTTCGTCGTTGTTAACCGCAGGCTGCAAATACCAACCGACCCACAGATCGCCTAGCTTAGATGTGTTGCGCAGGTTCACATCCAAACCACGTGCTGCCGTTTGTCCACCACCATTCATGCCATAGAAACCTGTGGTGAGTTTGAAGCTAGGATCGTCCGCCATGGCAAAAGTAGCACTCGTGCAAGCCACAACCAGTATGGCTTGGCGGGCAATCATAAGACCGCTCCCAGCACATTGATGGTGATTGAAATGATGCCTACATTGAAAAAGAACGCCATCACGCTATGCAAAAGCGCCAAACGGCGCATCCGCCCATCTGTGATTTGCACATCCGCCGTTTGACATGCCATGCTGAGGATGAGCGAAAAGTACATGAAATCCCAGTAATCGGGTTCGGGCGTATTCGGGAACATCAATCCACCATTGTTGATGTGGCGATTGAGCGCGAATCGATGCGCATATTCTTGTGCAAAATTGGTCGCAAGCAATAACCAAGACAGCACAATCGATAACCCAGCAAACACCACACTAAGAGAAGCCTGCGCTTTGCCAGCACGAAGCTCATCATGCAATGCCAAAAGCACCATGCTCAATGTGACTAGCGACAATATCACCACGGTACCTTTGCCATAAAGCTGACGTTCAGCACGGCGTTGCATCACAGCTGGCGTGGCTTTGGACATCAACTGCACGATGCTGACTAAAAAGAATATGGCGCCAATGTCAAACGCCAAAAGCACTGCTTGCGAGGCCCGCATAGAGAGCGTGAGCACGGCATAGCAAATAAGAGAAACCAGAATTGCAAGAAAGAGCCTAGGTCTGCCTAGCAATGAATGTACATATTTAATAAAGCGCTGCATCATTGAATGCTCCAACGCTTAATTGCCGCGTCATCGCTAGAGCGCGCATCCACCCACCGCGAAGGCTCTTTAGCGTTTGGCGTTTGTTCTTTTTTCCAAAATGGCGCTTCGGTCTTCAAGTAATCCATCAAAAATTCACACGCTTGAAATGATTCATGTCTGTGCGCGGACGTGACCGCGACAAAGACAATTTGGTCTAGCGGACTGAGCTTGCCAATACGATGAATAATCTGCGCGGCATAAATATCAAATCTTTGATGAGCCTTATCTATCATGGCTTCTAGCGATTTTTCTGTCATTCCCGCGTAGTGCTCTAGTTCTAGCTCAGAGACCGCGTCGCCGTCATTGACATCACGCACCGTCCCCACAAAACTGCACACCGCACCCACACGCTTGTCGCCAGCGCGAAGCTTGGCAAGCTCTGCGCTCACGTCAAAGTCTTCGGTTTGAACTCTCACGTTAGAACTGCGAGGAGTCATCTCAGCCGCCCGTCACAGGAGGAAAAAATGCCACTTCACAACCACTTTCAAGCCTCGCCGAATCGTCACACATGACTTGGTTGTATGCCATACGTATAGATTTCCCCTGTGCTAAAGCTGCTGCGTAGGGTTCGCCTTTTGCAATGAGCATTTCTCGCAAAGCTATAACGGTATTGGCTTCACAAGTGATAGCTTCAGCGCTCACACCAATCGCTTCACGAATGGAGGCAAAGTATTTGACTGTGATCTTGATCGCTTGGTTCATTTCAGAAATTCCGCGAACGACAAATAAGAAACCATGTCACCACGCTTGATCGTTTGACCCGCAGGGTTATCGACTAAACCATCACCCCACACAGCAGACGTTAAAACCCCTGAGCTTTGGTTGGGGAATAAATCGAGTCCACCATCGTTATTTCGGCGAATACGAAGGAACTCGCGACGTTTGTCGGCCCTTGGCCAATCAAAGTCAGCACGCTGCAAAACAGGCTGCAAAACCACGCTGGTTGTGCCTTGTAGCTGGAGCAGCAACGGACGAACCAGTAATAAAAACGTCACAAAGCTAGACACAGGGTTGCCAGGCAGACCCACAAAGTAAGTTTTATCCACGCGTCCGAAGGCAAACGGCTTGCCAGGCTTCATGGCAATTTGCCACAGATTCAACCCGCCCAATTGCTGAACGGCTGGCTTGATGTGATCTTCTTCGCCCACCGACACGCCGCCACTCGTCAAAATCAAATCGTGCTCAGTCGCCGCTCGCGACAGTGCTTGCAATGTCGCTTCAAGTTTGTCTGGAACGATACCAAGATCGGTCACTTCGCATCCCATACGCACCAAGAGCGCTCGCAAAAAGAAACGGTTCGAGTTGTAAATGCTGCCCGCTTTCATATCGGCAGGTGCAACCGAGCCTGGCATCACGAGCTCATCGCCCGTCGAGAACAAAGCCACGCGCGGTTTAGCGGCAACCAACAAACTCGCCATACCAACGCTGGCGGCCAGTCCTAATTCGGCTGGCGAGAGGCGTGTGCCAGAGGCCAATACAGTTGAGCCTTTGCGGACATCCTCGCCTGCACGCCTGATGTGCTGTGCCTTTGCAGGGACTGTATTGATACGAATTCCACCTTCGCATTCGTTAACCACAACGCAGTCCTCTTGCATCACCACCGAGTCGGCACCCTGCGGAATCGGAGCGCCCGTAAAAATACGTGCTGCGCTCAAAGCCTCTAGCGATTTTTCGTGACTCAAATCAGCGCCAGCAGGAATACGCTGCGTCACTTGCAATACGGCACCTGCCTCTGGAATATCGGAGGCACGCACGGCGTAGCCATCCATGGCGCTGTTATCAAATGCGGGGACTTGCAATTCGGACACTACGTCCTCAAACAGCACGCGACCGTCGGCATCGAAGGTAGAAATGGACTCCATGCGGCCTAGCGGTGAGACACCAGCTAGCAATTGCACGAGCGCATCATCCAACGAGAGAAGCGGTGAACGAGTGACTGCGCTCATCACGATCTCAATCGCAAGCTTTGGCGATGTAGGCTTTGATAGCCGCCACATCCGCTGGCATATTCAGCACTCGCTTAGGCAAGGCCTCAATACCCTCAAACTGCGCAGGACGCGAAGGCTCCACACCTAGCGCTTCGACAATGGTGCTGGCAAATTTGATGGGCAGCGCAGTTTCTAAAACGATCATGGGAACGTTTGGTTGTGGATGTTTTGCCAAGAATTCATGCGCGACTTTGACGCCGTCCGCCGTGTGCGTGTCAATCATCACGCCATGCGATTCATAAGTTAATTTAATCGTGGCAAGACGATCTGCGTGCGTGCTGCGATCCGATGCGAAGCCATACTGGGTGCGGGCTGCAGCAATGCCACTGCTTAAATCAAACTGCCCTGTGGTGCTGAGTTGTTCGCCAAATAAGGACTTTACTTTAGCCCCATCTCGGTTCAGCATATCGAACACAAAGCGCTCAAAGTTGCTAGCCTTGCTGATGTCCATCGACGGACTTGATGTCTCGTGCGTATCACTAGTTCCACGCACACGATACACGCCCGTTTTGAAGAACTCATCCAGCACATCATTCTCGTTAGTCGCAACAACCAACGTCTCAATCGGCAAGCCCATCATCCGCGCCACATGACCCGCGCAGACGTTACCAAAGTTGCCTGATGGCACGGTAAACGACACTTTTTGATCATCTTTGCTGGTCGCTTGGAAGTAGCCCGCAAAGTAATACACCACCTGCGCCAAAAGCCTTGCCCAGTTAATCGAATTGACTGTTCCAATTTTGTATTTGGCTTTAAACACCGCGTCATTACTCACCGCCTTGACCAAATCTTGGCAGTCGTCAAACACGCCCTCAATCGCGATGTTGTGAATGTTCTCGTCCATCAAGCTAAACATTTGCGCTTGTTGAAACGGGCTCATACGACCTGCGGGACTCGTCATAAACACACGCACCCCGCGCTTGCCGCGCATCGCGTATTCGGCAGCAGAGCCCGTGTCACCGCTGGTTGCGCCAAAGATGTTGAGCGTCTCACCTCGCCGCGCGAGTTCGTATTCAAACAAATTGCCAAGCAGCTGCATCGCCATATCTTTAAACGCCAGCGTAGGGCCATTGGAGAGTGCCTCTAAATAAAAACCATCGTCTAACTGTTTAAGCGGCACGATGTCCTTGGTTCCGTACACCTGCTCGGTATAAGTTTTGCGGCAGAGTGCCAGCAAGTCGGCGCTTGGAATATCGTCAATATAAAGCGACAAAATCGCAAACGCCAAATCAGCGTAGCCCTTCTCGCTCCAAATGCGACGCAGGTTAGCGAGGTCGTTGGCAGAGAGCTTTGGATAGTGGTCTGGCAAATACAAACCACCATCAGGCGCGAGGCCTTCTAGCAAGATTTCACAAAACTGTTTGCGATCAGGATGACCGCGAGTCGATAGGTATTTCATTCTTTCAAACGCTTTTCACTAAATCCAATAAATTCTTAGCCAACTCAGGAGAATGACTCACCATCGCATCGTGGCTGCAATTCATCTCCACCCATTGCCAAGATTTGTCGCTGCGTACGCGCTCACGAGAAACTTCAATCGTTTCAAGTGCAGGGCTGTTGCAATTGATAAATGTTCTGGAAAGCCTTGCCAGCCGTGGCTCATCAAACGATTGTCCATCCAAATACACACCGAGTGGTTGCGGCGTTTGACGGCGATTGACCCATGCTGCGTCATCACCCGTCAGTCCAAACACGCTCGCATCGGGTGGAGGAAACGCATCGACCCCATGCAGCTTGCCAAAGTCTTTGGCCGCTTGCGTTCGAGCCGCAATCACATCGGGCGTGTGGGTGCTCGACCAGCTCTCGCCGCTTTTGGGGACGACGGCATCGAGGTACACCAGATGTTGCAATGTCACCTTACCTGCATCCAGCAGCGCATCTGCAACGCCCGTAATCACACGGCCTCCGTAGCTATGTCCGACTAGCACAATGTTCGTCAGCTCCTCGGCTTCAATCAATCCGAGCACGTCATTGATGTGCGTCGTGAGATTGATCTCGTTCGAGAGCAAATGAGCTCGCTCGCCCACACCTGTAAGCGTAACCGCGTGAGCGTCATAACCCGCGCTGCGCAAGAGCGGCAGCACACGCGACCAGCACCATGCGCCATGCCATGAGCCGTGAACGAGGACGAAAATGGGTTTAGGCAAGTTCTTCCTTACGGATTTTGACCACGTTGCCAATCACACTAGAAAGCGCCTCGACTTGGCCGAGTGCCTTATTCATCGTGGCTTCCAAGCAATCGTGCGTCAAGATGATGAGGTCAGTTTGGTTCTCGCCGTCTTTTGCTTCATGTTGAATGAGCGCGTCGATGCTGATACCTGCATCGGCCAAAATGCCCGTGACTTTTGCCAATACGCCCGCCTCGTCCGAGACGCGCATGCGCAAATAAAAGCTCGTCACCACTTGCCCAATCGACAAAATCGGGGCGGCTTGCACACTAGCAGGCTGGAAAGCCAATACGGGTACGGCTTGCGAAGCATGACCACTCATGCGGGCAATATCCACAAGGTCTGCCACAACGGCACTCGCCGTAGGCTCCGAGCCCGCGCCCTTGCCGTAGTACAGCGTCGTGCCAACGGCATCGCCCTGCACCATCACGGCGTTCATTGCACCTTCTACGTTGGCAATCAAACGCTTGGTTGGAATCAAGGTTGGGTGCACGCGTAGCTCGATGCCTGCATCCACGCGTTTGGAGATTCCCAAAAGTTTGATGCGATAGCCGAGTTGTTCGGCGTACTTGATGTCTTCAGCGCCAAGCTTGGTAATGCCTTCAACGTAGGCTTTGTCAAACTGAACAGGAATGCCAAACGCCATCGCCGACATGAGCGTGGCTTTGTGCGCGGCGTCCACGCCTTCAATGTCGAAGGTAGGGTCGGCTTCAGCATAGCCAAGACGCTGCGCTTCTTTGAGCACCGTCGCAAAGTCCAGCCCCTTGTCGCGCATCTCAGACAGGATGAAGTTGGTCGTTCCATTGATGATGCCCGCCACCCACTGAATGCGGTTAGCGGTCAAACCTTCTCGCAGCGTTTTGATAATCGGGATACCGCCTGCGACAGCCGCTTCAAACAGCACCATCACACCTTGACCATTGCGTGCCTTGGCTGCAGCACCAAAAATTTCGTCTCCATGAACTGCCAGCAAAGCCTTGTTGGCCGTGACCACGTGCTTGCCAGCAGCAATAGCTTCCAGCACCAAGGCTTTAGCGATTCCGTAACCGCCGATAAGTTCAATCACCACATCAATTTCAGGATTGGCAATCACGGCGCGAGCGTCATTGACGACCTGCGCCGATGTACCCACCACCGCGCTAGCCCTTGCTGTGTCTAGGTCGGCGACCATGCTGATCTCAATCCCGCGCCCCGTGCGGCGCACGATTTCTTCTTGATTACGCGTCAAAACCGTAAACACGCCGCTGCCAACTGTTCCGATGCCGAGTAGGCCTACTTTCAATGCTTTCATTCTTCTTTTTCTTTCTGATTTTTTATTTTTCGCGTGATGTTTGCGTCACTTCGCATATCTTTTGCGGTAGCTCTCTAAGAACTTAGCGATGCGCGTAATCGCTTCGCGCAAGTCGTCTTCGTGCGGCAAAAACACAATGCGGAAGTGATTGTTGTCAATCCAGTTAAATCCCGTGCCTTGCACCAAGAGCACCTTGGTGTCTGTCAACAATTCGTGAATAAATTCTTGGTCATCCTTAATCGGGTACATCACAGGATCGAGCTTGGGGAACATGTACATCGCCGC
>JANPAY010000481.1:0-2485 GCA_031430155.1 Comamonadaceae bacterium | reverse complement strand
CGCGACTTTGTGGTGCAGCCCACATCGGAAGAAGTCGTGACCGACATTGCAAGGCAAGAGCTCAAGAGCTACAAGCAATTGCCAAAAAATCTGTACCAAATCCAAACCAAATTCCGCGACGAGCGCCGCCCGCGCTTTGGCTTGATGCGTGGACGCGAGTTCATCATGAAGGATGCGTACTCGTTTGACCGAAACATGGAGGCCGCAAAAGAAAGCTACGCCGCCATGACGGTGGCTTATCGCAAAATCTTTGATCGCTTTGGCCTCTCGTACCGCGCCGTGGCTGCCGATAGCGGCGCGATTGGTGGTGATCTGAGTGAGGAGTTTCAAGTGATTGCCGCCACGGGCGAAGACGCGATTGTGTACTCGACGGGCAGCGAATACGCCGCCAACATGGAGAAGGCAGAGGCTCTGCAGCCCTTACCCCGCGTGGCTTCCACGAGTGCCGAATTGATGGCAAAGATCGCCACGCCTGGCAATAGCACCTGCGAAGCGGTTGCCGCGCAGCTGGGCTTACCGCTTGCTCGCACCGTTAAATCTTTGGTGCTAGCTACTGATGAATTAGATAAAGCGGGCGCAGTGGTTAAGTCACAAGTTTGGCTGCTACTTGTGCGTGGCGATCATTCCATGAATGAAGTGAAGGTTGCCAAAGTCGAAGGTTTGAACAACGCATTCCGCTTTGCAACCGAAGCAGAAATCGTGGCGCATTTCGGCTGCAAGCCAGGTTATCTTGGGCCTTTAAATATGCAGCAACCCATCAAAGTCGTTGCTGACCGAGAAGTCGCCGCCATGTCGGATTGGATTTGCGGCGCGAACGAAGAAGGCTTCCATATTCGCGGCGTGAACTGGGGACGTGACCTACCAGAGCCTGATGTGGTTGCCGACATCCGCAACGTCGTCGCTGGCGACGCATCGCCTGATGGCAAAGGCGTGCTGGCGATTGAACGCGGCATTGAAGTCGGTCATGTGTTCTATCTTGGCACGAAGTATTCCAAGGCGATGGATGCGAAGTTTTTGGATATTGACGGCAAGCCCAAACATTTTGAAATGGGTTGCTACGGCATTGGTATCACGCGTTTGCCCGCCGCCGCGATTGAGCAAAACCATGACGAGCGTGGCATCATTTGGCCTGACGCGATTGCGCCATTTACGCTGGTGATTTGCACGATTGATTACGCCAAGGACGCTGCCGTGAAGAGCGCGGCGGATGGGCTTTACGAGGCATTACGTGCTCGCGGCGTGGATGTGATTTTGGACGACCGTGGCGAGCGCCCTGGCATCATGTTTGCAGAATGGGAGCTCATCGGTGTGCCGCACCGCGTGGTGATCTCTAGCCGTGGACTCAAAGAAGGTACAGTGGAGTATCAACATCGCAAGGAGACATCCGCCACCAAGATGGCGGTCGGAGAGTTGGATGCGTTTTTGGCTGGACGTGTTTCCTGATTCTTTTTCACCTCGCCCCCAGCCCCTCTCCCCTAAAGCGAAGAGGGGGGCTCATACAATTTTGTTGTCAGTTTTATCGAATGACCTACTAACGCAAAGTCAGCTTACTCGTCGTCAAGTTGTTATTGGCGCGATGGCTTCTTTTTTTTCTTTATCTGCTCTAGCGGGTTCGCAAATCGAAGAGCCACTGGCTGATTCGGCTCGCACGGCTTTATCGTCTGCCGTCGCAAACAGCGCACCGCCTGAGCCTGAGTTTGCCGATACCGCTTCGCGCATCGCTTATGTGCGCTGGTTGGGCGAAATGAGTACTCGCTTAGGCGCGTCTACTCGGCAACGGCTTGACTTGACTACACGGCAAGAATTTTTGCAAACGGTTTGGTATGAGTCTCGCCGCGCGGGGCTAGAAGCCTCGCTGGTCTTGGGCTTGGTACAAGTTGAGAGTGCATTTAGAAAACATGCGGTGTCCGTTGTGGGCGCTCGTGGTTACATGCAAGTCATGCCATTTTGGTCACGATTGATTGGCGATGGTGACGCAAGTAAACTGTTTCACATGCAAACCAATTTGCGTTTTGGTTGCCTCATCTTGCGTCATTACTTAGACCGCGAGGGTGGAGATCTTTTTATGGCGCTCGGCCGCTACAACGGCAGTCGTGGTCGAGCGGAGTATCCCAATAGCGTACTAGCCGCTAAGAAACGTTGGGACTAGACTTTGGCTTTAGCCAGCATGGCCTTCAGAGCATTAGCTTTGCTGGAATGCGCGTGCGTAATGGCAATGCCCAGCGCATCGGCGGCATCGGGACCTGGCAAACTGGGTAATTTGAGTAAACGCATCACCATCTCTTGCACTTGGCTTTTGGCTGCTTTGCCGTAACCCACCACCGCTTGTTTGAGTTGTAGCGCCGTGTACTCGGCAACCAGAACATCACACGACACCAAGCCCGTGATGCACGCACCACGCGCTTGACCCAGCAAAAGCGTGGACTGAGGATTGACGTTGACAAAAACAATCTCAACCGATGCCACATCGGGTTGATAGGTGCGG
>JANPAY010000480.1:0-4951 GCA_031430155.1 Comamonadaceae bacterium | reverse complement strand
GTGCTGGAAAAAGAGCGTCGCGGCGACTATCTTGGTAAAACCGTGCAGGTGATTCCGCATGTGACGAATGAGATTCAGACTTTCATCAAACGCGGCGCAGAGCAAGCTAGCAAAGGTCTAGCGGGCAATCAAGACAAAATTATTGACGTGGCAATTGTAGAAATTGGTGGTACCGTAGGTGACATTGAGTCCTTGCCATTTTTGGAAGCGGTGCGCCAAATGGGACTCAAGATGGGTCCTGGGCATACGGCTTATTTGCACCTGAGCTACTTGCCTTGGCTGGCAGCAGCGGGCGAGCTTAAAACCAAGCCGACGCAGCACACAGCGCAAAAACTGCGTGAAATTGGTATTCAAGCCGATGCGCTGCTCTGCCGCGCCGATCGTCCGATTCCTGACGGTGAGCGCGAAAAAATCTCGATGTTCTCCAACGTGGCAGAGTCGGGCGTGATTTCGATGTGGGACGTGGACACCATCTACAAAGTGCCGCGTATGCTGCACGAGCAGGGGCTGGATCAGCTCGTGTGCGACAAGCTGCGTATTGAAGCGCCGCCCGCTAACCTCAAGCGCTGGGATGATTTGGTCGCTGCAACCGCTAACCCGAACTACAGCGTCAACATTGCGATGGTGGGCAAGTACACCGATTTTTCGGATAGCTACAAATCGCTCAACGAAGCACTGCGCCATGCGGGATTGAAGAATCACGCCAAAGTCAATATCAACTACGTGGATTCGGAAGAAATTACCGCTGCTAACGTCAATCAACTCGACAAGTACGATGCCTTGCTAGTTCCTGGTGGTTTTGGCGAGCGCGGCGTAGAGGGCAAGATTACGGCGGTCGGCTATGCGCGGACGCACAAGATTCCCTACCTTGGCATTTGCTTGGGTATGCAAGTGGCAACGATTGAATTCGCCCGCAATGTCGCTGGCCTTGCTGGCGCGAACAGCACCGAGTTTGACAAGGATGCCAAGCATCCTGTGATTGCTTTAATTACGGAGTGGAAGGATGCAGATGGCTCGATCAAAGTGCGTGACGAAAAATCGGATCTTGGCGGCACGATGCGCCTTGGCGCGCAAAGTTCAGACGTGGCTAAGGGCACACTCGCGCACAGCATTTATGGCGACGTAGTGACCGAGCGCCATCGCCATCGTTACGAGGCAAACGTGAATTATTTGGATCAGCTTCGCAAGGCGGGCTTGGTCATTTCGGCGCTGACTCAGCGCGAGCAATTGACGGAAATTGTCGAATTACCCAAGTCAGTTCATCCGTGGTTTATCGGCGTGCAGTTTCACCCCGAATTCAAATCCACACCATGGAATGGGCATCCGTTATTTAATGCTTATATTGCGGCGGCGCTGGAACAAAAAACAGGAACGCTTAAATGAAACTCTGCGGCTTCGACATCGGCTTAGATCAGCGATTTTTTTTAATCGCGGGTACTTGCTCGATTGAAGGGCTGGAGATGTCGATTGACGTGGCAGGGCAGCTGAAAGAAATCACCAGCAGTCTTGGCATTCCATTGATTTACAAAGGCTCGTTCGATAAAGCGAATCGCTCGTCGGGTTCAACAAAGCGCGGCGTGGGCATTGATGCAGGCTTAAAAATTCTTGCCGAAGTTCGCAAGCAAACAGGTTTGCCTGTGCTGACTGATGTCCATGAAATAGAGCACATTGTTGAGGTCGCCAGCGTGGTCGATGTGCTGCAAACCCCCGCCTTCTTGTGTCGCCAAACCGATTTCATTCGTGCCGTGGCGCAATCGGGCAAGCCAGTGAACATTAAAAAAGGGCAATTTCTTGCGCCTTGGGACATGAAGAACGTCATCGATAAAGCTCGGCAAGCCGCAATGGATAAGGGCTTGCAGGCAGATAACTTTATGGCGTGTGAGCGCGGCGTGAGCTTTGGCTACAACAACTTGGTGGCAGACATGACCAGCCTTGCCGAGATGCGCAATACAGGCGCGCCCGTGGTGTTTGACGTCACGCACTCGGTGCAAAAGCCAGGTGGCCTGGGGGCTGTATCGGGCGGCGCTCGTGCGATGGTGCCTGTGCTAGCCCGTGCGGGTATTGGTGCGGGCGTGAGCGGTCTGTTTATGGAAACACATCCCAACCCTGCTGAGGCGTGGTCGGATGGCCCGAATGCTGTGCCGCTTAAACACATGAAAGCGCTTTTAGAGTCGCTCGTTGATTTAGATCGTGTCGTTAAGAAACACGGGGCGAGCGGCTGGTTAGAAAACAGATTTGAAGTTTGATTATTTTTGAAGGAAGAAAACCATGAGTGCAATTGTTGACATCGTCGGACGTGAAATTTTGGATAGCCGTGGCAACCCTACGGTCGAGTGCGACGTGCTGTTAGAGAGCGGCGTGATGGGGCGTGCGGCAGTGCCGTCGGGCGCATCGACAGGTTCGCGTGAAGCGATTGAGCTGCGTGATGGCGACAAGCAGCGCTACGGCGGCAAGGGCGTTTTGCGTGCGGTTGAGTACATCAATACCGAAATTTCGGAAGACGTGCTGGGGCTCGATGCCAGTGAACAAGCCTTTCTAGATCGCACTTTGATTGATCTTGACGGCACAGAAAACAAATCGCGCCTCGGTGCAAACGCCACACTGGCCGTCAGCATGGCCGTGGCTCGCGCCGCAGCCGAAGAAGCAGGCTTGCCGCTGTATCGCTACTTTGGCGGTTCGGGCGCGATGCAAATGCCTGTGCCGATGATGAACGTGATTAACGGTGGCGCACACGCCAACAACACGCTCGATTTGCAAGAGTTCATGATTATTCCAGTGGGCGCTCCGTCGTTTCGCGAAGCGGTTCGCTATGGCGCAGAGGTGTTCCACGCACTGAAAAAAATCATTGCTGACAAAGGCATGAGCATTGCTGTGGGCGACGAAGGCGGCTTTGCACCGAATGTGGCAAACCACGAAGCGGCGATTCAATTGATCCTGCAAGCCATATCGGACGCGGGCTACACGGCAGGCGAGCACATTGTGCTGGGCCTCGATTGCGCTGCATCCGAGTTTTATAAAGACGGAAAATACGAACTCAAAGCCGAAGGTCTGAGCCTCACGGCACAGGAGTGGACGGATATGCTGGCGACATGGGTGGACAAGTACCCGATCATCAGCATTGAAGACGCCATGGCCGAGGGCGACTGGGACGGCTGGAAAATCATCACGGATCGTTTGGCTAGCAAAGTGCAAATTGTGGGTGACGATTTGTTTGTGACTAACACCAAAATTTTGAAGGAAGGTATTGACAAAAAGATTGCCAATTCCATCCTCATCAAAATTAACCAAATCGGCACGTTGACCGAAACTTTTGCCGCCATTGAAATGGCAAAACGCGCGGGCTACACGGCTGTCATTTCGCATCGTTCGGGCGAGACCGAAGACTCCACGATTGCCGATATTGCTGTTGGCACCAACGCAGGACAAATCAAAACAGGTTCGCTGTCGCGCTCGGATCGCATGGCGAAATACAACCAACTCTTGCGCATCGAAGAAGACCTTGGCGACATTGCCAGCTATCCTGGTCGGGCTGCGTTTTACAACTTACGATGAGGGCATATGGCTTCTCGACTCACGACCTATATCTTGCTAGCGCTGCTCTTGGTGTTCCAAGGGCAGTTGTGGATAGGTCGTGGTAGCGCGCTACATGTTCGAGATTTGGAGCGTAAGTTGACCGCGCAAGAGCATAAGAATGTTGAAGCAAAAAAGCAGAATGAGCAATTATTGGCCGCGATCCGTGACCTGAAAGAAGGTACGAGCTTGGTGGAAGACCGTGCCCGTTTCGAGCTTGGCATGATTAAGCCTAATGAAATATTTGTTCAATATGCCAAGTGACCCTGAGGCTACTCAAGCTCCCCACAGTTGGCAAGCTTGGTGCGAGTGTTGCGATGACCCGACAAGCGAACGGCGCTTGTTTCAAGCCCTCAAGGCAACGACTCAGGCTTTCGGCGGCACAACCGATTCGGCTGGCACAAATAGCATGGCCGCATCGATGACATCAAAACTGTACGATTGACCGCAAAAGTCGCAATTGACTTGAATGCCGTCTCGCTCTTCAATCATGCGCTCGGTCTCGGTTTGACCTAGGCTGCGGATGGTGCTGGCGACGCGTTCGCGGCTACATGTGCATTGAAACTTAGGGGCAGGATTGGTCGGCTCATAGCGGGCAACCGGCTCCTGCCAAAACAGACGATGCAAGATGTCGTCAATAGATAAGGTCAGCAATTCCTCTGCTTTGATAGAAGCAGTCAGCATGGCGATGCGATTGAAATCTTCGTTCTTTCCAATTTGATCTTCGTTCTCGGTGCTAGTGAATGCTCCTGCTAGGTTGTTCTCACCCTTGATGGGCATCCGCTGAATCAAAATACCCACCGCTATCTCGTTATTGGCAGCGAGCACGAGTTTGGTATCCAATTGTTCGGACTGCAGCATGTAGTGCTCTAAAACCGATGCAAACGACTCTAGCGGATCGCCTTGGTCGCCATAGAGCGGTACGATGCTTTGATAGGGCTGTTGACCTTGAAATTTGACCTCGGGATCGAGCGTAATGGCGCAGCGAGCTTGGTTGCCTGCATTGATGAGCTGGCTAAATGACTCATTGTTTGATACGGCATGCACGACCTTGGCGGTGGTGCGGAAGCTGAGATCAGATTTCACCTCAACAACTGCCAGCTTGATGGGACTCATGTCTCTTTTTTCGCCGCCCATGACCTGCAAAATCAGCGAGCCATTGAACTTGATATTGCTTTGCATCAGCACTGCCGCAGCCGTCATTTCGCCTAGCAAGTTTTGGACAATTTCGGGATACTTACCTGAGCCCACCTCATCGCCCGTGTGGAGTTCTCGGCGGCTCAGGATTTCCTGCCATGAATCGGTGAGGCGAACAATCGCACCACGAACGGGCAAGCCTTCAAAAATAAATTTATGTAGTTCTGACATCTAGTTCTCGATT
>JANPAY010000479.1:0-3477 GCA_031430155.1 Comamonadaceae bacterium | reverse complement strand
GGTGCGGCTTTGGAGGTCACGCTGTACCGCAGGCTCTACGGCAAGCCGCATCTCGATCAAGTGCTCTTTTCGATTGGCCTTGTTTTTATGGCAGTGGCCAGCGTTGACTACTTTATTGGTTCGACCCAGCAAATCATCCAGCTGCCTGAGTTTTTAAAAGGCCGCACCGAGCTATGGATGGACACGCCGTTTGCACTGGGTATGGGGCACTATCGTTTGTTCATCATTGCTGTGTGTGCCGCGCTCACCATTGCTTTGCAGCTCGTCCTCTCTAAAACTCGTTTCGGCAGCCGCCTGCGGGCAGCGGTGGACGACCAGCGCGTGGCAGCGGGACTGGGCATCAACGTCAACATCGTCTTCCTTGCCACGTTTGCCGTTGGGTCAGGTCTGGCGGGGCTTGGCGGGGCGTTGGGTGCGGAAGTTCTAGGTCTTGATCCGACGTTTCCGTTTAAGTTTATGGTGTACTTTTTGATCGTCGTTGCCGTTGGCGGCACAACCACCATTACGGGCCCGCTCTTGGCGGCACTGCTGCTGGGTATTGCAGATGTAGCAGGCAAATATTACGTCCCCAAACTGGGCGCATTTATTGTCTATAGCCTGATGATTTTGATTTGGCGTCCGCAAGGGCTGTTTTCGAGGGGCAGCAAATGAGCGAAGCGATTCAAAACAGCCTCGCCCGCGACCACCGTATCAAAGCGTGGGAACCCATCATTTGGTTGCTGGCTTTTGCTGCGCCCTTGGCCTTTCCTGGTCACTCACTGTTAGTCAGCGAAATAGCCATCACGGCGCTCTTTGCCATGTCGCTCGATTTAATTTTGGGCTACTCAGGCATTGTGTCACTGGGGCACGCCGCTTTTTTTGGCATGGGCGCTTATAGCGCTGCGTTATTTGCCAAACTGGTGATGCCTGATCCGCTCACAGGACTCTTGGTGGCTATCTTGCTCGCTACCTTGCTGGGTGCGTTCTGCAGCCTGACGATCATGCGCGGCTCAGATCTCACGCGGCTCATGGTGACGCTGGGCGCTGGACTCATCATGTATGAGCTGGCCAACAAACTCGATTGGCTCACGGGCGGCGCAGACGGCTTGCAAGGCGTGGTGATGGCGCCCGTGCTGGGCCTATTTGAGTTTGACATCGCGGGGCGCACCGCAGCGTGGTACGCGCTATCCATCGCTTTGCTGCTCTTTTTAGTCATGCGCCGCTGGGTGCATTCACCCTTTGGCGCTGGCCTCAAAGCCATACGGGATAACCGTTTGCGGGCCGCCAGTATTGGCATCCACGTCACCAAGCGTTTGGCGGTGATCTATACGCTAGCGGCAGGCGTGGCAGGCGCAGCGGGAGCACTTTTAGCGCAGACGACAGGATTCGCTTCGCTCGACGTTTTTGCTTTTGATCGCTCTGCCGATCTCATGCTCATGCTGGTTATTGGCGGCACGGGCTGGCTTTGGGGTGGCATAGCGGGCGCGGTGGTCTTCAAACTGATGCATTCGGTTATTTCTAGCCTCACGCCGCAGTACTGGACGTTTTGGATCGGGCTCTTTTTGGTGGTGCTCGTGCTGGTCGGTCGGCAAAAGTTGCTCCGACCTTGGACATGGTTGAAGGCGGCGCAATCATGAGCATTCATCACGCCTCCGTTTTAAGCTGCACGGGTCTCATCAAACGCTTTGGCGGCATTACGGCCACGGATAACGTGACGTTTGATTTGAAACAAGGCGCACGTCACGCGCTGATTGGCCCGAATGGTGCGGGCAAAACCACACTCATCAATTTACTGACGGGCGTGCTTGAGCCCACCGCTGGGCGAATCGAATTACTGGGCGAGGACATCAGCCGTTTGAGTCAGCACGAACGCGTGCGGCGCGGTATGGTGCGCACGTTCCAAATCAATCAGTTATTTGATACGCTCACGCCGCTGCAAACGCTGGCGATGGTGGTGTCTGAAACGCAGGGATTAGGTGGCAAGTGGTGGCAATCAATCGGCTCGCAGGCCTTATCCAGTAAGGCATCCACGAGTGACAGCGTAACGAATCGTTGCCAAGAATTACTCGGGCAATTTCATCTCACTGAGGTGATGGATCAATCCACAAAAACGCTGGCTTACGGCAAGCGCCGACTATTAGAGATTGCCATTGCACTCGCTTGCAATCCCAAAGTGCTGTTGTTAGATGAGCCCGTGGCAGGCGTGCCTGCGGGCGAGCGCGAAGAGCTGTTGCAAACGGTGGCCGCATTGCCCGCCGATGTATCTGTTTTGTTGATTGAACATGATATGGATTTAGTGTTTGAGTTCGCCACTCGCATCACCGTGTTGGTTAACGGCGCGGTGCTGACTGAGGGCACGCCGGACTTTATAGCGAACGATCCGCAAGTTAAAGCGGTGTACCTTGGGCAATCGCTGGAGAGCCATTCATGACCGCATTACTCACATTAGAAAACGTCAGCGCAGGTTACGGCGAAGCGATTGTTCTAAATGGCATATCGCTGTCCATTCAAGTGGGTGAAACCTTGGCACTCCTTGGCCGCAATGGCACAGGCAAGACCACGCTGATCAATACCTTAGCGGGCGCCACACGCCAGCACGGCGGCGCCATCACCTTAGGCGGTCTATCGCTACAAAAACTAAAAGCCCACGAGCGTGCGGCCGCTGGCATTGGCTGGGTGCCTCAAGAGCGCAATATTTTTAAATCGCTAACCGTGCATGAAAACCTAACTGCCGTCGCGCGCGCAGGGCGCTGGACTCCCGAGCGCGTGTACGAGATGTTCCCACGCCTAGCCGAGCGCAAATCGAATATGGGCACGCAACTCTCGGGCGGCGAGCAGCAGATGCTGGCTGTGGGACGTGCCTTGGTGCTCAATCCCAAACTACTGCTCTTGGACGAGCCGCTAGAGGGACTCGCGCCCATCATCGTCGAAGAACTACTCGCCGCCATCGCCCGCATCACAAGGGACGAGGGCATGAGCGCCATCATCGTGGAGCAGCATCCACAGGCAATTTTAAAAATCTCGCACACCGCCGTGGTGTTAGACCACGGCACGGTCGTGCATGCTAGCCGTGCGGATGCATTGCTGAGTCAACCTGATCTGCTGGATAAGCTTCTGGGTGTTGCGCGGTAAATTCCTGCTTGCCCTTAGCGACTAATGGGATTGGCTGAAGTGGTTGAGGTTGGAGTTTCTTATATAAAAAATAGTCTCTTCGAATCTCTTGCGCAAATTTACGCCAGACACCGTAGCTGCTGAGTGGGGTGGGTATAGTTTTTGTCATGCTGGTGGCGTCACTAGTAGAGCGTCAAATACAGACGTAGCAGCTTGCAGTAGCGCATCGTCATCGCTGATAGACGCGCGCATGCCCATCAAGATAGCTTCTACGCCAACTGCTTCCGGCGGTTGCACACCTCCCGCGTCTAAAAAGTGCACCAACAATCCGATGCGCTGTAGTGCATCGCCTTGCGCAGATTGCAGTAAACCGAAACTCTCCATCAG
>JANPAY010000478.1:0-1740 GCA_031430155.1 Comamonadaceae bacterium | reverse complement strand
GGCCGACCGCATGAGTCGCAAATTCATTTTTACGCTCACGTCGGTAGGGCTGGCGCTAGTGGCAGCATTGCTTGCCTTTGCAAGCTTTGAGCAGTGGACAAGCCGCGCCCTCTTGCTGGGTGTGTCCGTTTTACTTGGCATCATCCGCGCGTTTCAAAGTCCCGCGCAGCAATCGCTCATGCCTGAACTTGTGCCACTGTCTTTGCTTGCTAGAGCCACAGCTTTTAGCTCGGCGGGCACGCAAGCCGCCGTGATTGTGGGGCCTGCACTGGGCGGTTTCATTTATTTTGCAGGCGCTGCGGCGGTGTATGGCACGAGCAGCGCTGTGTTCGTTTTGGCTGCTGGGCTGCTACTGGGTGTGCAACATCAGCGCACGGTGCATCCAGCGGAGCCTAATACGTGGAAGACCGTGTTTGCAGGCGTATCGTTTATTTGGCATCACAAGGTGGTACTGGGCGCTGTGTCGCTCGATTTGTTTGCAGTGTTACTGGGCGGCGCGGTGGCGCTGCTGCCCATCTTTGCCAAAGACATCTTGCATGTAGGCCCTCTTGGGCTGGGTGTGCTGCGCGCTGCGCCTGCAGTGGGGGCGCTCATCATGTCTGTGGCATTAACCCGCTGGCCGCTGACGCGCAAAGTCGGCAAGGTGCTGCTCTACGCCGTGGCGGTTTATGGCCTGTGCATGTTGGTGTTTGGCCTGTCCACTAGCTTTGTGATTTCGCTTGTGGCACTCATGATTTCAGGGATGTCCGATATGGTCAGCGTGGTGATTCGGATGTCGCTCGTCGCACTAGAAACACCCGATGCCATGCGTGGACGCGTCAGCGCCGTCAACTCTATTTTTATTGGCGCATCTAATCAGCTCGGTGAATTTGAATCGGGCGCAACCGCCGCATGGTTGGGCCCTGTCGGCGCAGTCGTACTGGGCGGCGCGGGTACGCTACTCGTTGTGGCGAGCTGGCTAAAACTGTTCCCAAATTTGGCAAAGCGCGACTCATTGAACAAAGCGCCATATTGAATCACTAGAATGAATTTTTATCATCACTTAAGGAGACCTTTCATGACTCACCGATTCACTCTTCGTCGTTTGGTTGTGATGGCCTCGCAGGCCATACTGGCTGTGGCTTGCGCCAGTAGCACGTTTGTCGCTTCTGCGCAAAGCAAAGACATCAAGATCGCCCACATTTATAGCAAGACAGGGCCGCTAGAAGCCTACGGCAAGCAAACCGCAACGGGTTTCATGATGGGACTCGACTACGCCACTGGCGGCACGATGACGGTCGCAGGCAAGAAGCTAGTCGTAATTGAGAAGGACGACGGCGGTAAGCCCGACCAAGGCAAATCCTTATTGGCTGCGGCCTACGGTGACGATAAGGTGGACATTGCGGTGGGGCCCACAGCGTCACCCGTCGCACTCGCCATGCTGCCCGTTGCCGAAGAATACAAAAAGATTTTGCTGGTCGAGCCTGCGGTCGCAGACTCCATTACAGGTGACAAGTGGAACAAATATATTTTCCGCACAGGACGTAATAGCTCGCAAGACGCGATCTCTAACGCTGTGGCTTTAGACAAAGCGGGCATCACCATTGCCACGATGGCACAGGACTCGGCCTTTGGCCGCGATGGCGTGAAGGCGTTTCGCGAGTCCATCAAAAAAGCCAAGCTGGTGCACGAAGAGTATTTGCCACCAGCAACGTCTGACTTCACCGCAGGCGGTCAACGCTTGATTGACAAACTCAAAGG
>JANPAY010000477.1:0-3623 GCA_031430155.1 Comamonadaceae bacterium | reverse complement strand
CCCAAAACTGGGATGTCGGTGACTTTACATACTGAAGTGAAGCTCATGCTGCGACTCCTTCAGGTGCAGGCAAATGGATAGGCGCAAATTGCTTGATATCCACGCTGGCTTTGTTATGCTCAAACCAAGGGTCCGGCTCACCATCCAGTGCAAATTGCAGACGCTCCCACAGCGCTTTGCGACCCTCGTGATCTTCCAATATTTTCTTTTTCACATAGTCCATACCGACACGTCCGACGTAGTGAACCGTGCGCTCTAAGTACCAACCTTCCTCGCGGTAGAGTTGCATGAATGCGCCCGTGTATTCCAGCACTTCTTCGGATGTTTTGAGTTTGGTAAAGAACTGCGCGACTTCGGTTTTGATGCCGCCGTTGCCAGCAATCACCATTTCCCAGCCGCTGTCCACGCCGATGATGCCCACGTCTTTAATGCCCGCTTCGGCGCAATTACGCGGGCAGCCGCTAACCGCAAATTTGACCTTGTGCGGTGCGTACATGCGCCACATGGCACGCTCTAAATCTTTGCCCATTTGCGTGGAGTCTTGCGTGCCAAAGCGGCACCACTCGCTGCCCACGCAGGTCTTGACCGTACGCAGTGCCTTGGCATACGCATGACCGCTGGGCATGCCGATGTCTTGCCAAACCGCAGGCAAGTCTTCTTTTTTCACGCCTAGTAAATCAATACGCTGACCGCCTGTCACTTTGACCGTTGGGATTTGGTACTTGTCCACCACGTCCGCAATGCGGCGTAGTTCGGAAGCTGTCGTCTCGCCCGCCCACATGCGCGGAATGACCGAGTACGTGCCGTCTTTTTGGATATTGGCGTGCGCACGTTCGTTGATGTAGCGACTTTGCGGATCATCCTTCGCATCTTTGGGCCAGGAGCTAATCAAGTAGTAATTCACGGCAGGACGGCAAGACGCGCAGCCGTTGGGTGTGCGGAACTCCATGAACTTGTACACCTCGGGAATCGACAGCAATTTGTTTTTGACAATCGCATCGCGCACAGCTTGGTGACCATGATCGGTACAGCCGCACATGGCTTTGAGTTTTGGCGTGGCAGAGTAATCGCCACCCGCCGTAAACATCAAAATTTGCTCAACGAGGCCCGTGCACGAACCGCAGGACGCACTGGCTTTGGTGTGTTTGCGCACTTCGTCTAGCGTAAACAGACCTTTTTCTTTAATTGCCTTGCAGATCGTGCCCTTGTTCACGCCGTTACAACCGCAGACTTCTTGCGAGTCAGGCATGGAGGCCGCAGACGTTGCGCCCGCATGACCCACGTCGCCGATATTGGATTCGCCAAACATGAGCTTGTCGCGGATATCGGACACATCGCGCCCATCGCGTAAGAGCTTGAAATACCAAGAGCCATCGACTGTATCGCCGTACAGGCAGGCACCAATGAGTTTGTTATCTTTAATGACTAACTTTTTATACACACCGTCGCCCGGATCGGACATCACGATTTCTTCGGTGCTGTCGTCCCCTGTGAAGTCGCCTGCGCTAAACAAATCAATGCCTGTTACTTTGAGCTTGGTCGACGTCATCGAGCCCGTGTAGCGGCCAATGCCCAGTTCCGCCAAATGGTTCGCGGCCACGCGTGCTTGTTCAAACAATGGTGCAACTAGGCCATACGCGATACCGCGATGCGCCGCGCATTCGCCGACGGCGTAGATGCGTGCATCGGTGACGGTTTGCAGTGTGTCAGTCACCACAATGCCGCGATTGCAGTGGATGTTCATGGATTCAGCCAGCTCGGTGTTTGGGCGAATACCCACCGCCATTACGACTAAATCGGTATCCAACTCGGTGCCGTCTTTGAAGGTAATCTTTGACACGCGACCTGCATCATTGCCAATGAGTGCTGATGTATTTGCACCCAGCATGAACTTGAGACCACGTTTCTCCAGCGAGCCGCGCAAGAGTCCAGCCGCCACTTCGTCGAGTTGACGCTCCATAATCCACGGCAGCACATGCACCACGGTCACGTCCATGCCACGCAGCATGAGGCCGTTAGCGGCTTCTAAGCCTAGCAAACCGCCGCCAATCACGACGGCTTTTTTGTATTTTTTAGCGGCTTCAATCATGGCGTTGGTGTCCGCAATGTCGCGGTAAGCCAGCACGCCATCTAAATCTTTGCCAGGAATTGGGAGCATGAACGGATTCGAGCCCGTGCACAGTAACAAGCGGTCATACGGCGCTTCAATGACACCGCCTTGGCCGTCATCCGCAATCACGACACGGCGGACGCGATCCACTTTCGTCACTTTTTTACCTGCATGGAGCGTGATGTTGTTCTCCGTGTACCACTCAAACGTGTTCAGAATGATCTCGTCCACCGTTTGCTCGCCCGCCAGCACGGGGCTGAGCAAGATGCGGTTGTAGTTGGGATGCGGCTCAGAGCCAAACACCGTGATGTCGTATTTGTTCGCGTCTAACTTGAGGACCTCTTCAACGGTGCGTACTCCTGCCATGCCGTTGCCCACTAAAACTAACTTCTGCTTCTTGTTCATGCTTAATTCCTTTGCACAAAGAATGAAGCAAGCTTCGTGCCATGTCACATTAATGGTGCAGTGGAAGGTGAGGGAGGGGCTTATTTGGCGTATAAAAAGTCAATCACTGATTTGCGAGCCTTTTGGTAATAGGGGTCACCCGCCAAATGCACACGATCGCGTGGTCTTGGCAGATTGACTTCCAAAATCTTACCTATCGTGGCCGCCTTGTCAGCCGTGGGCGTGGTCAGCATCACAATTCGGTCGGATAGCAAAACGGCTTCGTCCACATCATGTGTCACCATGACCACCGTGCTACCAGTGGCTTCCACAATGGTGAGTAGCTCATCTTGTAGCTTGGCGCGGGTCAGTGCATCTAGCGCACCAAAAGGTTCATCCATCAAGAGCACTTGCGGCTCCATGGCCAGCGCTCTGGCAATGCCCACACGCTGCTTCATGCCGCCTGAAATTTCGTGCGGACGCTTATCCCGTGCGTGCTGCAAGCCCACCATGGCAAGCGCTGCATCGGTGCGTGCCGTGAGGCTAGCCTTGCTCTCGCCGTCCTGCCCCGTCTCGCGGCGCGACACCAAGCTGGTTGCACCAAAGACGCGCTCAACCCCCAGATAGATGTTGTCAAAGCAAGTGAGCCAAGGTAGCAGGGAGTGATTTTGGAACACCACAGCACGCTCGGGGCCGGGTTTGGTGATTTCGCGATTGGCGCATAGCAGACCACCTCTGGCTGGCAGCGTCAGGCCTGCAATCAGGTTCAGCAAGGTTGATTTACCACAACCTGAGTGCCCAATGAGACTGACAAACTCGCCTTTGGCAATGGAGAGATTGACGTTTTGCAGCGCCGTGAACGGTCCTTTCGCGGTTGGGAAAATTTGCCACACATTGTGGATATCCAAAAATTTTTCGTTCTGCAGGTCGTATGACGTTCTCATGCTGCTGTTTCCTCGTAGGTAAATGCGCTGGCTAGTTTGATCAGTAAAAATTCGAGCGCCAGTCCCACCACGCCAATCATGAAGATGGCAATGATGATGTTTTTGACATTCAGGTTATTCCACTCGTCCCAGAGCCAAAAACCAATGCCCACGCCGCCTGTGAGCATTTCTGCCGCCACAATGAC
>JANPAY010000476.1:0-2244 GCA_031430155.1 Comamonadaceae bacterium | reverse complement strand
TATTAACCGAAGAACGTGTCACGAACTTGAAGCCATTGGATAAATCCAAAAAGCAAACTTCGCGGTAGTTTGGGTGGATGCCTTCTTTCATGGGAGACTCTTTCAAAATATGTTCAAACGCGTTAGCCGCACCAATAACCTGTTTTATCGGGCACTTTTCGCAAAGCCTTCGATTATAGCTGTCTTTGACGGCCTTGGAGGCTAAGCCAAGCAAAGCCAATGGCTCCTGCTACAAGCGAGGCAAGTAGGATGGCAATTTTTGAGGCATTGATGGTGCTTGCGTTGTCTGTGAAGGCGAGGTTTGTAATAAAAATCGACATAGTGAATCCGATGCCGCCTAAAATCCCCGCGCCAAAAATATGCCGCCATTGCAGATCGGATGGCAGGCGGCAGATACCTGCCACGACGGCAATCAAGCAAAACAAAGTAACACCCAAAGGCTTGCCCAAAATCAGCCCTGCCATGATGCCAAGACTGTTCATGTCACGCAGGGCTTGCGTCCAATCCGAGCCGACCACGATTGCTGTATTGGCGAGTGCAAAAATCGGCAGAATGATGAATGCAACAGGTTTGTGCAAAAAGTGTTCAAGTTTGTGCGACGGCGATACGTTGTCATCCATTTTGGATGAGTAAGGAATGGCAAAGGCCAGCATAACCCCCGCAATGGTTGCGTGAACGCCAGACTTGAGCATCAAAAACCACATCAGTGCTCCGCCAAGTAAGTAGGGCGCTAGTGACATGACACGCAAGAGCCGATTGAGTGCGAAGAGGCACGCCCATACCGCCATGGCTGTCGCAAGATAGCCAATGGATAGTTGCGAGGTATAGAACACGGCAATGATGACAATGGCGCACAAATCATCGATGACGGCGAACGCTACGACAAACACTTTGAGTGACGCGGGCACGCGGCTGCCAAGTAAAGCCAAAACGCCAAGCGCAAAGGCAATGTCAGTCGCCATTGGAATACCGATTCCCGCTTGGGTTGATGTGCCTGCATTGAGTGTGTAATGGATCAATGCAGGCAGAGCAATACCGCCCAAAGCCGCAAACAAGGGTAGCAGGGCGTTGCTCAGTTTGGACAGCTCTCCGCTGTAGAGTTCGCGTTCAAGTTCAAGGCCTATGAGCAAAAAGAAAATAGCCATCAGCGCATCGTTGATCCAGTGCTCTAGACTGAGCCCGCCAAGCTTTAGATGCCACCAGCTTGCATATGTCGGGCCAAAAGAGGAATTGGTTAGCAGCAGTGATAGCGCTGTGCACGCAATCAGCAAAATGCCACTTGATTTTTCTGAATCAAAAAACCGCTGAAATGTCTTCGATAAAGCGCTAGAGCTAATAGACATAAGCTTTTGGCTAAATTACCCGCCTCGGCGCATCATCTCAAAGAACTCACTGTTGTTCTTGGTGGCTTTCATGCTCTTCAAAACCATTTCCATCGACTCAATCTCGTCCATATTGAACATAAATTGGCGCAGGATGCGGGTTTTTTGCAGCACTTCGGGTGCCAAGAGCAGCTCTTCGCGGCGTGTGCCTGATTTGGTGAGCTCAATTGCTGGGAAGATGCGTTTCTCATAAAGGCGACGCGACAAGTGCACCTCGGAGTTACCCGTGCCTTTGAATTCCTCAAAAATCACTTCGTCCATGCGGCTGCCCGTATCGACCAGTGCCGTAGCGATGATGGTCAGCGAGCCGCCTTCTTCTACATTACGCGCTGCGCCAAAAAAGCGCTTGGGACGATGCAGAGCGTTGGTATCGATACCGCCCGTGCCAATTTTGCCGCTGGATGGCATCACGTTGTTATAGGCGCGTGCTAAACGCGTATTCGAGTCCAGCTAATTCACCACGTCTTTTTTCAATTCCACGAGACGCTTGGCGCGTTCAATCACCATTTCGGCGACATGCACGTGACGTGCAGCGGGCTCGTCAAACGTCGAGCTAATCACTTCGCCGCGCACCGTGCGCTGCATCTCGGTGACCTCTTCAGGGCGCTCGTCAACAAGCAGCACCATGAGGTGCGAATCGGGGTAATTGGCAGCAATCGCGTGGGCAATGTGCTGCATCATCACGGTCTTGCCAGATTTAGGCGAAGCGACCAAAAGCGCACGTTGACCCTTACCAAATGGCGCAATGATGTCAATCACGCGACCTGTGTAGTTTTCTTCCGACTTGATGTCACGCTCCAAGATCATTTGCTCTTTGGGAAACAGCGGCGTCAAGTTTTCAAACATCACCTTGTGTTTGTTC
>JANPAY010000475.1:0-3664 GCA_031430155.1 Comamonadaceae bacterium | reverse complement strand
CCTTGGGCAACCAATCCATCGCCTTGCGCAGGTTCTCGCCTGCAACACCCTTTATTTCGTCTGCCTTAGCGACCAAGTTATCAAGTGAGCCATATTCCAGCAGCCACTTCGCCGCCGTCTTAGGCCCGACCTTTTCCACGCCGGGCACATTGTCCACCGTGTCACCAATCAACGTTTGCAGATCCACCATCAAGCTTGGCGGTACGCCAAACTCTGCGGTCACGCCCGCCACATCGCGGCGTTTGCCGTTCATGGTGTCGATGATGGTGATGTGCTCGTTGACGAGCTGGCTCAAATCTTTGTCACCGCTAGATACCACCACCTCGATGCCTTGCTTGGAAGCGATATCAGCCAAAGTCGCAATCACGTCGTCGGCCTCCACATCTGGCACGGTCAGCACCTTCCAGCCCATCAGGGCGACTAGCTCGTGAATCGGGGCGATTTGCAGCCGCAGGTCATCGGGCATTCGCGAACGTGTGGCTTTGTATTCGGAGTAAAGCGCATCGCGGAAGGTGGGGCCTGGTGCATCGAATACGCACACGCCGTAGGTGATGGGCGGCGCCTCAAGTGCGGCTAAATCATCAGGTTGGCTGCTTTTTAGTACTTGCTCTTTGCGCAGCGAGTTCATCATGTTAATCATGCCGCGTACCGCGCCCGTAGGGGCGCTTGCAGGATCGCCCGAGACGGCGCGCAGGTCGGGCATGGCATGAAAAGCGCGGTAGAGATAGCTGGAGCCGTCCACTAAGACAAGGCGAGATTTCGGGCGGTTGGGAGTAGTCATAACCCCAATTGTGCCTGCTGCATCCCCTACCTTAAAATCACGCCTTCACTTTGATTTTCTATGGCCGTCTACACCACCGTTACCTTTCCGCAAGCCGCGCCATTTTTAGCCGATCTAGGCTTAGGCGCGCTCACCGCGATCTCCCCATGCAAAGGCGGCATCGAGAACACCAACTACTTTGTCGATCTGGATAAAGACGGTACATCCAACAGCTACGTTCTCACTCTGTTTGAGCGCCTAAACAAAGAACAATTGCCGTTTTACCTAGAACTGATGCGTCACCTTGCCAAAGCGGGCATTGCTGTGCCGATGCCCGAAGCAAACGCCAGCGGGCAAATCCTGCACGAGCTTTGCGGCAAACCCGCCTGCGTCGTCAACAAACTAGCTGGGCGTAACGACGGCGCAGTCACGCCTGACCGCTGTGAGCAAGTCGGCGCGATGCTGGCACGCATGCACCTTGCGGGTCGCGATTTCGCTATGGCTCAGCCCAACCTGCGCGGTCTGGCGTGGTGGAACGAGACGGTTCCAACCGTGCTGCCGCATTTAAATGCCGAGCAAGCCAAGCTCATTCAATCCGAGCTCGCTTATCAAAACCACATTGCTGCTAGTAGCGCCTACGCCGCTTTGCCAAAGGGCGCGATCCATGCTGATTTGTTCCGTGACAACGTGATGTTTGATGCCGCCAATGGGACGGACGGGCACGACAAGCTCACAGGATTTTTTGATTTTTACTTTGCAGGTATCGACACGTGGCTATTCGATATTTGTGTGTGCCTGAACGACTGGTGTATTGACCACGCCACAGGCAAACCAGATGATGTCCTGCAAGCCGCATTCACCAAGGGCTACGAGAGCATTCGCCCGCTAGAGCCTTGCGAGCGTGGCTTGCAGGCCGCTATGCTACGCGCCGCAGCCCTACGCTTTTGGGTGTCGCGTCTATGGGATTTTTATTTACCGCGTGAAGCGTCGCTATTGACACCTCACGATCCTGCTCACTTTGAGCGTGTGCTCCAGCACCGACTCGCTTTTTAAACCTTCTTTGAATTTATGAAACTCAATATTCTTCCTGCACGCGCAGGCTATTTGTGGGTCAAAAGCGGTTTTGCGCTATTTGCCTACAAGCCCGCTGCGTTTATCGGTTTTTTTACCAGCTTCATGCTGATGCTGATTCTTTTGGGAACCATTCCCGTGATTGGCAACTATTTGTCGATGCTTGCCTTTCCTGCGCTGACGCTGGGGATGATGGCCGTGGGCAATGAGTGCGTCAAGCTCAAAAACAACATTATTTTGCCCATGACCCCGCCGCCTATGCTGATGGCATGGCTGACAGTTCGGCGCTCATTTAAATCGCTGCTACACATGGGTGTTTGGTTTGCATTTGGGTTTGCGTTTGTGCTCTTAATAGGCGCGGCTTTGGACGGCGGCGAGTTCGCCAAGATGTATATGCAAGGCGGCGGTATTAGCAAAGAGTTGGTACAGAAAGAAGGCTTTAAAGATGCCGTGCTACTGACCACGCTGCTCTACTTCCCCCTCGCTGCTATTTTTTGGTTTGCGCCCGCGCTCATGAACTGGCAAAAAATGCCACTGTCCAAAAGTCTTTTTTATAGCGCCTATGCGGTCTATAGAAACTGGCGTGCATTTGGCGTGTATGTGCTCGTGTGGGCAGGTGTTTTTTCCGTCATTAGCGGCACGGTGCTTTTAATTGCCAGCTTAGTGATGGGCGGTGCTGCGGCAGCATTCTTGCTGATGCCCTTGATGGTGCTGCTCTCAGCCATCTTTATGGCATCCACCTTCCCTACGTTTGTGGACTGCTTCCAGCACCAAGTGCCCAAAGCGCCCCAGATCTAAATCCACGCCGCAGGCTTAAATAACTTGCAACTTCGCCACTGACAGCGCCAGCCACTTAGTACCGTGGCGGTTGAAATTGATTTGCGCTCTGGCGTCTAATCCCGCGCCTTCCAAACTTAGCACCTTGCCTTCGCCAAACTTGATGTGAAAGACCTGCATGCCCTTCGCCAGTCCCTGTACGTCTGATGCCTTGGGAGCCAAGCTAGGCGGGGCTTCCACAGCCTTCTTGCTGGCAGCCCAATCCCACTGTGGTTTGTAGGCCGACGGGCTATATGGGCCGCTCTGAAAACCTTGATTCTTCGGCGTGATCCAGCGCAAGCAAGCTTCAGGCAGTTCATCAAAGAATCGGCTCTTAATGCCGTAACGCGTTTGTCCATGCAAGAGCCGCGTTTGCGAGTACGTAAGGTACAGCCGCTTACGTGCCCTTGTGATCGCCACATACATAAGGCGGCGCTCTTCCTCTAGCCCGTCCGCGTCGGACTGCGAGTTTTCGTGAGGGAACAGCCCCTCCTCTAACCCCGTAATGAAGACGGCATCAAACTCCAAGCCTTTCGATGCGTGAACCGTCATCATCTGCACGGCATCTTGCCCTGCGTCAGCCATGTTGTCGCCCGCCTCTAGCGCGGCGTGAGTGAGAAAGGCGGCGAGGGGTGACATCACTTCATCATCACTACCCGCTTGCTGGAAAGCCACGTCAGGAAGCTGCGAAGACCCCTGCGGTAGTGCCTCGGCATCTTTCCCAAAACCTTCAATCGTGACGAAGCTCTCGGCGGCGCTCACGAGTTCTTCCAAATTTTCCACACGGTCTGCACCCTCGCGCTCTGTTCGGTAGTGCTCAAGTAGTCCGCTGTGCTCTAGCACCAACTTGATGGTCTCACTCAAAGTCAGGCTCACGGTCTGCTCGCGCAGCACGTCAATCTTGGCAACAAAGCCGCCGATGTTCGTTCCCGCCTTACCCGTGATGTGCTGCACGGCCGAGTACAGCGACACGCCTGCGGCTTTAGCAGCATCCTGCAATTGCTCAATCGAGCGAGC
>JANPAY010000474.1:0-1882 GCA_031430155.1 Comamonadaceae bacterium | reverse complement strand
TCACTCGCTGGTTAGCCGCGTTGGTAGCGCCTGGTAGCTCGCTTGGCGGTGCTCGCCCGAAGGCCAATTTTTTGCAATTAGATGGCAGCTTGTGGATTGCCAAATTCCCCAGCCGCGCAGATCGCTGCGACGTAGCGGCGTGGGAAATGCTGCTGCACGGCATGGCAAAGGATGCGGGCATTGAGGTGCCCGAGGCACATCTGCTGTGGCTTGGCGGAGATAACACCAACCGCACACACCGCTGCTTTTGCGTGCAACGCTTTGACCGTATGGATAGTGCAAAGCAGTTTAAAGAGCGAAGATTTTTTGTCTCCGCCATGACCTTGCTCAGAGCCGACGATGGGCAGCAAAGCCATAGCTACCAAGACCTAGCGGCCTTTATTGCTCAGCACGGCGCAGCAGGGAAAATCAAAGCAGACCTAGAGCAACTCTTTCGCCGCGCCGCATTCAACATCATGACGAGCAACCGAGACGACCACCTGCGCAATCACGGCTTCACCAGAGAAGCAACCGGCTGGCGACTATCGCCCGCCTACGACATGAATCCCAATCCAGAAAAGTACGAACACGCGCTGGCGATTGCACCGAACGATGCGCGGCCAAGTATGGATACGTTATTGGCAGCTAGCGCACACTACCGATTAAGCCCTGCACAGGCAAAACGGGTTGTGGATGACGTGACTAGCGCTGTGCGAACTTGGAAGACTAGAGCTGCCAAACTCAAAATTCCACGGGCTGAGATTCAAACGATGGCTAGTGCGTTTTTGATTTGATGTGATTTAAAACTACAGCAGCATCAAATGCTCCGATTGCGCCGCTGGCAAAGTTGACAGCGCAATGCGGTGGTCAAAACTTGCCAAGCATCCACCATGCGAAACTGCTAATGCGAGCAAATAGACATCGGTGATTTGACCGTGTCCGAGTACGCGCGACCAATCGATATGGGCTTGGCGCAGCGTTACATCATCTGGCCAAAATTCGTGATCAACGTCACTACAAATTTGCTGTAATTTTGCGGCAACGGTTTCAAAACCAATGGGTCCAAATTTTGAGTAATTAGGCAAATTCAAAATGCGAATCACGCCGTTTTCAATAATCGGACAAGTCGCAATCTTTACTTTGGGTTTGCTCATCAATTGCACAGCTAATCCGTGATGACTATGCGCCTCGTCAAACAAAGCAATCCAAACATTAACGTCAAGCAATAAGCGCGTGGGCATGTTAGATGCCCTCTTGTTCCATCAAACGATAAACATGTTCACTCGTAATGACTTCATCACGAGCAGGCAACAAGCCAAATTTGCTTTTAGGCTTGATGTTCACCACCACTGACGCGTGTGACGAAATACCAAGACGAACTAATTTAGAAATGATCTCACCAATGGAGGTTTTTTCCACATGCGCACGCTGGCGAGCAAATAGAAACACGTCATCGGCTAAAGACAAAGTTGTACGCATGACATTCCCCTACTTATAGACATCAAAGCATCATTTTAGCATCATGACACCATTAATTAGCTAAACCAAATTAAGCATGCGCCACTGCACGCAACACCTCTGGCGAGCGGTGCGCAATAGCTATCAAGGTTTTAGCTGCCCCCGTTGGTTGCCTACGACCTTGCTCCCATTCTTGGCAAGTACGAACCGACACGCCCAATAGCTTTGCAAACGAGGTCTGGCTCAGACCTGTTTGCTGCCTTGCTTCAATCACGGGCGAATACACAGTCTTTGTTTGCCCTTTTTTCATCTGCCGAACTGAGGTCAGAAGCCCATCGTAAAAATTTTGCGCATCGGCGTCGATGCCGTTCTTGATTTCGCTACTCATGTTCGATCTCCTTTTTCAATTGTTTCAAGATGTGTCCAGGGATGTTGTCGAATTTGG